>JASHXZ010000852.1 GCA_030043285.1 Xanthobacteraceae bacterium
CCGCGCCGGCGCCATGATGCAGGGGTTTTGGGCGTGAAAGCGCGAGGCCGCCCAGGCGGCGCCCGCGGTATCGGCGACGGCGAGCCGCGCCGGCAGACCGAAATTGTTCTTAAGCCGCGCCGCCAGATCGGCGACGAGTTTTTCCTCGCCGCCGAACAGATGGCTTGCGCCTTCGACGTCGAGGAAAAAACCGTCGGCGCCGCTTGCCTCGTCGTAAGGTGAAGCGGTCGGCGTATAGCGCGTCGCCCACAATGTCAGGCGGCGCAGCGCGGTATCGTCGGCGGTGGGGTCGACGGCGCGCACCTGCAGGTATCCGGCCTTCGCTCGCGCATCCGCCAACGGCTCGCCGACTGAAAGTCCCAAAGCCTCGGCGGCTTCATTCAAGGCAGCGATGTGCGGCCCGCCGGCGGCCGCAACGGCAAGAACGAACGGCCGGTCAGGCGCAATAAGCTTCTCGGTCGGCTGCTTCGCTTGTCTTGTTTGTTGTGTCTGCGCCGCGAGCGCGCGCAGAATCGGCCAGCGCGGCAGCCAAACTGAAACGATGCGCGACATGATCGTACTCCACACTCCATTCGCCGGGTCGGCCGTTGCGGCAGCGTTCGAGGCTCAGATGCCATCGCGGACGGACGAGAAGGCCGAAGCGGTCACGTGCGGCCTCGGCAGTGCCGACGCGCCAGCGCGTCGCCGCCGCGCTCGATTCCAGATTGTTCGCGGGCCGCAATAAAAAGAGCGGCAGGCCGCAATCGAGGGCGGCGAGATGCAGCCTCTGGCTCAATTTCAGATCGAGCTTGTCGATGATGCCGACGACCGCGCCTGGGGCACCCGAGCGCAGCGCCTCCTCGATCGCCCAAAGGGTGTCGTTGCGGCGCGCGGTTTCGACCAGAATCAGGCGTTCCGGATCGAGCCCGAGCGCGGACAGACCATGGCCGTAAAGGCGGCCATGGTCGTGAAAGCCGTAACCGGGGAGGACGAAGACGAACTTTTCGGTTCGCCTTGGTGGGGGAGGGGGGAAGATGTGCGCAAGCAGTGCCGCGATAAAGCCAAGCGCAGCGGGGGTGGTGTGCGGCTCGGGGACGATTTCATGCAGCGCGCCGCAGGCGAGTCCGCCATCGGGAAGGCAAGCATCCAGCGCGGGCAGCCCGAACGCGAACGCCTTGTGAATATCTGTCGTGCCGGGCAGCAGGCGACGTAATTCCTCCATGACAGCGGCGCGATTGCGCGCCGCGGCTGCGACGGCGGGTTGAGTGCTCGGCATGTGCAAAACTAGTGGATGTTCGCCTTATGTTCTTATAGAACAAAAGCCGAACATTGCCAAGCGTTCCGAACAGCCAAGAGCATCGCACCTGAACTCTGCCTTAGGGGCAGGCTAGTTTCAATTGTGGCGGCGATGGGTAACTGCCATGATCAGGTATGCACGAGGACGCCATAATCGGCTTCGCAACGGCCGCTATCTTTGCCTGCCTTCAGTGGGCTATCCCGACCATGCCTAGGCCCGTCGCATGGGGTGGAGTAATAGGTGGGCTATTGGTCTTACTGGTGGCTATCGCGCCTATCCACATGAATCTCTCACCGCCGGTGATTGCGCTATTTTTGGTCGGCGCCATATGTATTGGCGGGGCCGTTCATCTCGCGCTCAAACCTAAAGCACCTACTCAGAGTCCCGCCCCGGCAGCGCCTGCAGCCGCCGGAAATACAATGGGCAACATTAATGGCAACAACGGCATCATCACCCAAGGGCAAAAAGGCGACAATTCGATTGATCGCCGGTAATACCGCTGTCTATTTGATGCTTTCGTTGCTGACGGAGAATGCTGTGGCACAAAATACGATGGGGCCGATCTACAACAATCAAGGAATTATCACCCAAGGGCAGACTGGGAATAACACGATAAATGTTGCACCGCCGCGACTTGCATTTGATCCCGCTATTGGCGATGAACTGATCAGTAAACTTCCTGTTGGAAAGACCATTGTATTGCAATCTGTGGGAGGAAACGCCGACCAAGAAGTTGCCAATCAATATCAACAGTATTTGTTGAGCAAAGGATTTCAAGTGGAACGCATGATCATCGGGATGATGGCGCCGCCGCCGGACCATAAGATCACTATAGGCGATCCTAATGCTCAAAAAATGGTCGTGATTATTGCTCCTAACGCGAATTAGCCTTCGTCTGACGACCATTGAAGAGCCATGCCGCTAACTCGTTCTTGACCCTCC
Organism: Xanthobacteraceae bacterium; assembly: GCA_030043285.1. Classification (GTDB taxonomy): domain Bacteria; phylum Pseudomonadota; class Alphaproteobacteria; order Rhizobiales; family Xanthobacteraceae; genus BOG-931. The sequence continues at coordinate 2,219 of JASHXZ010000852.1, forward strand.
GTCCGGCTAAACCTTCCGTCGCGAAGTCTTCGATCTTGTCTGTCGTGCTATCGGGAAAGTGACGCGGACAAAAGCTTTCACCAATCGCCCGCTTTTCCAACCTCAAAGATCGGCCTGCGAGTTCACCTTTGCTTGGGAAAAGTCGCGGGGGCATCTACGAGGCTGCATTAGGATTGCCCCTTTGGCGGCTTCGGCAAGTGCATCCAGGTGGGTCGGCTGAAAAGCTACCCAGCCAACGTTCCTGTGCACCTCGCTGATGTCGCCGGGATCGACGGCCCAAGATATACCGTTAAAGCCGACCGACGGCGATTAGGAATGGGGAGCCTTGTACATTTCCCCACAAAAGAATGCGAGTTCCATCCCGGGGTGCCGTCCCAATTTCGAGCCAGTCATCTGTCATGACACCGAAATATGTGCCCGCGTGCCTAGGTTGCAAGCTTAACCTCGGTGTGCCACATTCAAAATGACCATTACGCCTTGCTGGCGCAACAGTGATGGCGCATATCTCTCCGACCGCCGCAAAAGCTCAGCACGTCCGTCACGGAGAAGCCATCGATGCCGGAAGCCGACAGGGAGGGCGAACGCTACGCCCTCGACCAGCCGCAGCAGACGCCCGGGTTTTATCTCAAAGGCAGCCACCAGCTCGATTGGGGCATGAAGAACCGCATGGCGCGGGTGTTCGACCCTCGCTCGGGCCGCACCGTGATGCTGGCGATCGACCATGGCTACTTTCAGGGCCCGACCACCGGCCTCGAGCGCATCGATCTGTCGATCGTGCCGCTGTTGCCGTCCTGCGACGCGCTGTTCTGCACGCGCGGCATTCTGCGCACCGTCATTCCGGCGCAGTGCCAGAAGCCGATGGTGCTGCGGGCAAGCGGCGGACCGAGCATCCTGCGCGACGAATTGTCCGACGAGCAGATCGCCATGGACATGGACGACGCGGTGCGGCTCAACGCCGCCGGCGTCGGCATCCAGGTGTTCATCGGCGGCGAGCACGAAACGCGTTCGGTGCACAATATGACGCGCTTGGTCGACGCCGGATTGCGCGCCGGCGTGCCGGTCATGGGCATCACGGCGGTCGGCAAGAATATGGTGCGCGACGCCAAATATTTCCGGCTCGCCTGCCGCATCATCGCCGAGCTCGGCGCCCAATACGTCAAGACCTACTACGTCGACGACGGCTTCGAGACCGTCACCGCCTCGTGCCCGGTGCCGAT
>JASHXZ010000403.1 GCA_030043285.1 Xanthobacteraceae bacterium
GTTGCGGCCGAAGGCCATCGACGGCGCCTGCGACTGCCGCTAGCTTTGAGCGGCGGGACATCGAAGCCTCAGAAGGAAAAGCTCATGCGCAGCATGCGTTTTGTGTGCCGGCTGGCGTTGCCGGTCGTCGTTGTTGTCGGCCTGGCCGGTGCGGCCGGCGCCCAGGCGCCGGACGTTCAGCAGGCCTGCACGCCGGACGCGATGCGGCTGTGCGGTCAATTCATCCCAGACCGCGACAAAGTCACTGCATGCATGAAGGCGCATCACCGCGAGTGGAGCGAGGCCTGCCGTCTCGCCGCCGGCGGCGGACGCCGCGTGGCGCGCGGCCACCGCGTCTACCGGCACCACGAGTATCATCACCCCGAGCATCATCACTACCGGCACCACCACGGGCACTAACGCATCCGAAGGCGTTTGATTTGATCCTCGCCCTGAGGTGCTCGGCGCGTAGCGGCGAGCCTCGAAGGGTGAGGCCGATGCGCCTCGGCCTGCATCCTTCGAGGCCCGCGCTGCGCGCGGGCGCCTCAGGATGAGGTGAACAAAAATTCCAGCCGCCTCACTGCATCGCTTTGACGCCGAGCGTCTTGGCGAAGCCGGCGAGCGTGGCGCGTTGTGCGTCGATCGATTTGGCGAACTCTTGCGGGCCGCCGATGTTCATGAACTGCCCGGTGATCTCCAGCCGGCTCTTGACGGTGTCGTCGGCCACGGCGGCGAAATCCGAGGCGATGCGCTTGCGCAATGCGAGCGGCATGCCGGGCGGACCGAACAGCCCGACCAAACCGTCGAGCGTAAGCTTCGGAAAGCCGGCCTCCTGAGCGGTCGGAATGTTCGGCTGCGCCGGCGAGCGCGTCGTGTTGGTCATGGCCAGAATCTTGATCTTGCCGGCATCGAGCTCCGGCCGCACGATGGCGAGCGACGCCTCGTAGACCTGGACGCGGCCTTCGGCCAAATCCTTGGCGGCATCGATCGGGTTGCGGTACGGCACCTTGATCAGGTCGAGATTTTCGCTCTTGAGCCAGCCTTCGAACATGAAGTCGAGCGTGCCGGTGATGCCGGCCCAGTTGAGCTTGCCGGGCTCTTTGCGAATGAGCGCGACCAGCTCGGCGAGCGTATCGACCTTCATGCCGATCGGCACCGAGATGGTGACGAACGTGTTCGACACCCGCGCGATCGGCACCAGGTCGCTCGGCTTATACGGCAGATTGTCGTGCAGATACGGATGCGCGGTGAACGACGACGACGGCGCGAACAGCAAGACATGATCGTCGTGCGCGGCGACGAAGGCATTGATGGCGACGAGTGCATCGCCGCCCGGCCGGTTCTCGACGATCACCGGCTGGCCCCAGCGCCTGCTCAAGCGATCGGCGAACAGCCGCGCGCCGATGTCGGCGCCGCTGCCGGCGCCGAGCGTCACCAGAAATTTGACCGGGCGCGTCGGCCAATCGGCGGCGGAGGCGGGGGCGCTGGCAAAGAGCGCCAAGACGAGAGCGAAGACGCAAGTGAACTTCGCGCGCATAATGTTCTCCCACTTGCGCGATACAGGGTGATAAATCCGATCACTTTGCGCCGTCGATCGCAATGGCCAGCGAAACACACGGCGGCCATTGCGATCGACGGCTTTCTCCGATCACCTCGCTCTTCTTTCTCGCCAACCTTTGCTGGAAAAGGATTGGAACTAGCCCTCCAGCCCGGTCGGCACGTTCTTGTTCTCACTTTGCAGCTTCATGCCGGCGGCGAGCGCCATGGTTTCGGCGAGCGCGGCGAAGTCTTTCTGCAGGTACTCCTGCGGGTTTTTTTGCAAGGTCGCGGCGCCGAAATGGCCCTGCAGCACTTCGCGCGTCGCCGCCGTCACCGGCATCGGCACGTCCATCTCGCGGGCGAGCTCGAGGCCGAGGTCGAGATCCTTGCGCAAGAGTTCGGGCGTGAAAGTCGTGGTCCAGTCGAGATTGACCAGCGCCGGCGATTTGTAGCGCGTGAACATCGAGCCCATCACGCCGTTGTTGAGGAACGCCAGAAACGCCTGGCGCGGCACGCCCATCTTGTTGGTGAGGAGCGTGATCTCGATCAAGTTTTCGATTACCACGCCGAGCATGACGTTGTGGGCGATCTTACAGACGCGCGCCAGTTCGCCCTCGCCGACATATGACACGCCCTGCGGAGCGAACACTTCGATCAGCGGCGTCGCCGCCTTGCAGGCCGCCTCGGTGCCGGACACCACGGCGGACAGCTTGCCGGCCTTGATGACCTTGGCGTTGCCGCTCACCGGCGCGGCGACGAAATCCGAGCCGAGCGCTTTGAGCCGTTCGCGGATGACTTTGGACTCCTCGACCGCGATGGTCGAGCAATCGACCACGACCGGCGGCATCTTGCCGCCGCCGCTCGCGACGCCGTCCTTGCCGAGCAGCACGTCCTCGACGTCCTTTCCGGTGGCGACGATGGAAAACAAAATGTCGACGTTGCCCAGCTCGGCGAGCCGGTCGACGACCTTGGCGCCGAGTTTGGCGAGCGGCTCGGCCTTGGCCTTGGTGCGATTCCAGACCGAGACATCGTGGCCGGCCTTGACCAGCCGCTCGGCCATCGGCGCGCCCATGCGGCCCATGCCGATCCAGCCGATCTTTTGTGCGTTCTTTTGCGTCGCCATTTTCAACTCCTTGTCTGGGGGCCTGTCCTAGCACAGCGTGCGACTGCCGCAACGTTGGCGAAGGCGCGACAATCGCCGTAAACTGGCGCCGCATGGCCAACGTCGCACAAGCTTACGAGGTTGCACCGCGTGCCGGCGCCGAGCGGCGACTTTTGGCGCAGGTGCTGCGCAACGCGCTGCCGTTCGTCGTGCTTGGTGCGATCTGGGAGACGGTGGCGCATCTCGGATTATTTCCGGCGCAATTCTTTCCGCCGCTGGAGACGATCGGCGCCACCTTCGTGCAGCTCACATTGAGCGGCGCGCTGCCGCATCACGCACTCGACACGGTGCTGCGCCTCCTCGCCGGTTTCGCGCTTGCCGCCATCATTGGGCTGGCGATCGGCGTCGCCATGGGCCGCTCACGGGCCGCCGAGGATTATCTGCTGCCGCTCGTCGCCATCGGCGCGCCGATTCCCGGCCTCGCCTATGCGCCGTTGTTTCTGCTGTGGTTCGGCCCCGGCAATGTGCCATCGGTCTTGTTGGTGGCGTTCGTCTCGGCGTTTCCGATCGTTTACAATTCCTGGACCGGCGTCAAAGCAGTGAAAGAAATTTGGCTGCGCTCGGCGCAGGCCATGGGCGCCGACGACCGCCGGCTGTTTCGCCATGTCATCCTGCCGGGCGCGCTGCCTTACATTATGACGGGGCTGCGGCTCGGGCTGGCGCAGGCTTGGCGCATCCTGGTCGCGGTCGAGATGCTTGCCGCGGTGCCGTGGGGTCTTGGCTGGCTCATTTTCGGCGCCCAGCAATTTTTGAATACCGACGTCATGCTGGCCGGCATCGCGGTGATCGCGGCGATCGGACTCGCGCTCGAGAAGCTGGTGTTTCAGAAACTCGAAAATTTCACCTTGGTGCGCTGGGGCATGGTGACGACATGAACGCCGAACGTATCCGATCGTGGCGGCGCGGCGCCACCAGCATCGTGGCGGCGGCCGCGCTCTACGAGGCGGTGGCGCGCAGCGGCTTTTTCGCGCCGGCGCTGATGCCGACCTTGCCGACCGTGGCGCAGACATTTTTCGGCATGCTCGCCGACGGCAGCATGCTGCACCACGCAGCGGCGACGCTCGCCCGTGTGCTGCTCGGCTTTTCGCTGGCGACCGCGGCCGGGCTGGTCGTCGGCGTGCTGATGGGCCGCTTCCGCCCGGTCGAGCACTTCGTGCTGCCGCTCGCCAGCGCGCTGATGCCGATTCCGTCGCTCGCCTGGATCCCTGTATTCATTCTTTGGTTCGGCCTCGGCAACACGGTGACGATTTTGATCGTGTTCTACGCCGCGCTGTTTCCGATGCTGCTCAACACCTGGTCGGGCGTGCGCGCGGTCAACCCGATCTGGCTGCGCGCGGCGGGAGCGATGGGCGCGACCGAGCGCAAACTGTTCTGGAAAGTGATCGTGCCCGGCGCCTCGCCCTTCATCATCGCGGGCCTGCGGCAATCGTTCCTGCGCGCCTGGATCGCGGTGATCGGTGCCGAGATGCTGGCGGCCTCCGATTGGGGGCTGGGCTGGGTGATCTTCGACGCCAAGGAATTCCTCAACGTCGACGTTATGCTGGCCTCGATCGTGGTGATCGGGTTGATCGGCTTCGTCACCGAGCGCCTGGTGTTCGGCTCGCTCGAGCGCGCCACCATCTACCGCTGGGGCATGGCGCGCGTGGCGAAGGGGTGACTTGCGACAATACTGGCAGGATGATTCTCAGATGAAATGGCCTCCTTGGTTCAAGCTCAAACACCGCCGCAAACCGACGCCACCAGCATCTCCGACACAGTGCCCCAAATGCGGAAAAGAAATGATCCGGGTGGAGAAATTCACGATGTTGGGCAGAGACCAGCGGACCTACCGTTGTGATGATTGCCAAGAGGAGCACGACGTGGACTTCGGCGTTGCGCTCTGGAAATTGATGTCCGATGCAAACAAATCCGACGAGTGACGCATCATAATTCAAATGAGGACACCACCCGGCGATATTCGGCTCGCTGGAGCGCGCCACCATTTACCGCTGGGGCGTGGCACGGGTGGGGAAGGGGTAACCAATTTCCTCATCCTGAGGCGCTCGGCGCGAAGCGCCGAGCCTCGAAGGATGCAGGCCATCCAAATCAGCTATAGCCGATTTGGACACTAAACCTGCCGAAATCGGGCAAGCCCGATTTCGGATGCGCCTCGGCCTGCATCCTTCGAGGGCCGCTTCGCGGCAGCCTCAGGATGAGGTCAGCAAAGATCACTCCGCCTTCAAATTCGCCTGCTCGATGATGGCGCGGTAGCGGGCGATGTCGGTGCGGACGAAGGCATCGAATTGCGGGATCGACAGGGCTTCGATGCTCGATCCGGTCGCTTCGAGTTTTTTCTTGATGTCGGGTTCGAGGATGATGCGGTCGATCGCGGTGTTGAGCTGCGCCGCGATCTCCTGCGGCAGGCCGCGCGGCGCGAAGAAGCCGACCCAGAGCGTGAAGTCGAAATTGGCGATGCCGGTCGCTTCGGCGACGGTCGGAATGTCGGGCGTGAGCGCCGCGCGCTTGGCGGTCGACACGGCGAGCAGCTTGACGCGGCCGCCCTGCACCAGCGGCATGCCGCTCGCATAGGCCGGAAAATACCAATCGACCTGCCCGCCGGCGACGTCGTTGAGCGCGGGGCCGGCGCCCTTGTAGGGCACGTGCACGAGTTTTGGATCGAGTTTCAGCTTCAACAATTCGCCGGCGAGGTGGCTCGGCGTGCCGACGCCGGCGGAGGCGAAGTTCATCGGCGTCTTGGCGCGCAATGCGGCGGCCCATTGCGCCGCATTCGCGTACGGCGAGTGCGGCGGCACCACCAGCGCCAGCGGCATGACGCCGGCGAGCGCGATCGGCGTCAAATCCTTCAACGGATCGTAGCCGACGCCTTTCATGAAATACGGATTGATGGCGATCTCGGGCGTTTGCCCGACCGCGAGCGTGTAGCCGTCAGGCGGTGCGTTGACGACGTCGCGGGCGCCGATCGTGCCGCCGGCGCCGGAATGGTTCTCCACCACGACGGATTGCTTGAGCTCGACGGAGAGCTGGTTGCCGATGATGCGGCCCAAAATGTCGCCCGCGCCGCCGGGCGGAAAGTTGACGATGAGGCGGATCGGCCGGTTCGGATAGGCCTGCGCGCGCGCCGCAACGGGTGCGGCCGCAATCCCGAGCGCGATCATCGCAGCCGCAAGCATGCCACCGTTGCTGATCCGTCGCACGACGGCGCTCCTCCCTTTCGACTGGCCCGCTGCGGCGGGTTCTGGCAGAAACCGGCGTCGGCCGCCGGCACTGCGCGCGTTTGTAGAAACGCGCATGTTAGGCGAGAGGAAGCGTCCAAGGAAGCGTCCAAGGAAGCGTCCAAGGAAGCGCTGATGGCCCATATCGAGGCGTGCGACATCTCGCTGATCTACGATACGCCCGGCGGCACCGTGCCGGGCGTGCGCGGCGTCAATTTCGCGATCGAGGCCTCGGAATTCCTTTGCATCGTCGGCCCGAGCGGCTGCGGCAAATCAACGCTGCTCAACATTATCGCCGGGTTTCTCACGCCCAGCGCCGGCGAAATCCGCGTCGCCGGCCGGCCGGTGCGCGGCTACGGTATGGACCGCGGCGTGGTGTTTCAGGATTTCGCCCAGCTGTTCCCGTGGCGCACGGCGCTCGGCAACGTCGCCTTCGGGCTGGAAATGAAGGGCGTCGCCAAGACGGAACGCGAGCGCATCGCGCTCGAGCAGCTGCGCCTGGTCAAGCTCGAAAACTTCGCCCGCTCCTATCCGCATCATCTCTCCGGCGGCATGCAGCAGCGGGTCGCGATCGCCCGGGCGCTCGCCTACAATCCGGCGGTGCTGTTGATGGACGAGCCGTTCGCGGCGCTTGATGCGCTCACGCGCGACGACATGCAGCGGCTTCTTGCCGAGGTCTGGCGCACCACGCAAAAGACCGTGATCTACGTGACCCACAACGTCGCCGAAGCGGTTTATCTCGCCGACCGCGTCCTCGTTATGACGCCGCATCCGGGCACGGTGAAGACCGAGATCAAAATCCGCCTGAAGCGGCCGCGCGATCCGCTGAGCGTCGAATTTTTGCAGCAACAAAAAGAGCTGCTGCGTTTGCTCGGCCACGATGCGGTACGTCAAGCCGGACAAAAGGAATGATTGGACCCCCTTCAACGCGTCGCATGTCGCCGTCGATCGCAATGGCTGCAAAAAGTTTCGAAAGGATTATTCTGTCAAGGGCGCGAAGCACCGCCTTCGGCGGTCA
>JASHXZ010000853.1 GCA_030043285.1 Xanthobacteraceae bacterium
CAGATTGGGAAAGGTTTGGTCGCGCATGGTCCGCGTCAAACGTTCGGCGCGATCGGCCGCGACGCCGCCTTCGACCATCAACTCCTCGACATCCGCGCTCATTGCCACGAACTCATCCAATTTGGTCAGCGACGGCCGCGCGACTGCCGGCCGCGGCCGAATTTCTGTTGCGCCTGTGCCTCGTGTCCAGCCCGGCGCGGCCGTGTCGATGCATCGCGCACCAGCCGAAAACGCAAGGCGCCGGCAACCGGCGCCGCCTCGACCAGTTCGACGGTGACCGGATCGCCGAGGCGGTGCGTTTGCGACCGCCCGACGAACGCGCGTCCGGCTTCATTAAAGCGAAAATATTCGTCGCCGATTAAGCGCGCCGGAATAAAGCCATCGGCGCCGGTCTCGTCGAGCTCGACAAACAGACCGGCGCGGGTAACGCCGGAAATATGGCCGTCGAACACGGCGCCAACCCGGTCGGCCAAAAAGTGCGCGATCAGCCGGTCGGAAGTCTCGCGCTCGGCCTTCATGGCGCGGCGCTCGGTCGCCGAGATATTGGCGGCGATCTCGGCCAGCTCGGCACCGGTGACGCTCTCCGGCAGCCCGTCGCCGCCGAGCTTGAGCGCGCGGATCAGCGCGCGATGCACGATAAGATCGGCATAGCGGCGGATCGGCGAGGTGAAATGGGCGTAACGGCGGAGATTGAGGCCGAAATGACCGAAATTCTCCGACGAATATTCCGCCTGCGCCTGGCTGCGCAACACGACTTCGTTGACCAGGCGCTCGACGTCGCGCCCCTTTACGCGCGCAAGGATCCGATTGAAGGCATCGGGCCGCAGCGCACCGCCTTTCGGCAGCACGATGTCGAGCGTCGCCAAAAACTCGCGCAAAGCGTTGAGCTTCTCCGGCGACGGCTCGTCGTGCACGCGATAGATCAGCGGCACGCGCGCCCGCTCGCAGCTTTCGGCCGCCGCTACGTTGGCGAGGATCATGAATTCTTCGATCAGCCGGTGCGATTCCAGCCGCTGCGGGATGATCACCCGGTCGACGGTGCCGTCCGATTTGAGCACGATCTTGCGCTCGGGAATGTCGAGATCGAGCGGCTCGCGTTCGTCGCGGGCGCGGCGCACCGCGCGATACGCGGCGTAGAGCGGTTCGAGTACGGGCTGCGCGATCGGCTCGGTGACCTCGTCGGTGCGGCCGGACACCGCGAGTTGTGCCTGCTCGTAGTGTAGCCGCGCCGTCGAGCGGATCAGCACGCGATGAAAGCTGTGTTCGCGCTTGCGGCCATCGGCGCCGACGATCATGCGGACCGCGAGCGCCGGGCGGTCCTCGTTCGGACGCAGCGAGCACAGATCGTTGGAGATGCGCTCGGGCAGCATCGGCACCACACGGTCGGGAAAGTAGACCGAGTTGCCGCGCTCGGCGGCGGCGCGATCGAGCGCCGAGCCGGCTCGGACATATTCCGCCACGTCGGCGATGGCGACGGTGACGATGTGGCCGCCCGGATTGTGCTGGTCGGCGTCGGGAGCCGCGTGCACGGCGTCGTCGTGGTCCTTGGCGTCCGGCGGATCGATGGTGACGAACGGCACGGCGCGCCAATCCTCGCGGCCGGCGAGCATAGCCGGCCGCGCAGCGGCCGCTTCGGCCAGCGCCGCAGGTGGAAAATCCTGAGGGATGCCGTGGGCATGGATGGCGATCACGCTGACCGCCCGCTCGCTCTTGATCGAGCCGAGCCGCTCGACGACGGAGCCGGTCCGTAGACCGAGCCGGCCGTGGCGCGCGACATCGACAGCGACGAGATCGCCGTCTACGGCTGCAGCGGTCGAGCCGGCCGGTATCGTCAGTTCGCGGCCGAGCTGTTTCTTGTCGATCGGAACGAGCCGGCCGCCGCCGCCCGGGAGACCCCGAAAAATGCCGAGCACGCGATGCTTGGCGCGGTCGATAAGCTTGATGACGCGTCCGGTGGTCTCTTCGCCGGCGCGCTCGATACGGACCAGCGCACGATCGCCAACGCCGGCGGCTTCGCCGGGCCGCACCCGGCGTGGCGTGACAATGCGGATGATCGGCGGAGCGCCGTGAGCCTCTTCGTCCCATTCGGTCGGCCGCGCCAAGAACTCGCCATCGCTGTCGCGGCCGGTGACGTCGGCAACCACGACTGGCGGCAGCGTACCGGCGCGATGCACCTTTTTGCGCCGCCGCTCGATATGGCCTTCGTCGGCGAGTTCGCGGAGCATGCGCTTGAGCGCGGCGCGGTCAGCGTTCTTGGCTCCGAAGGCGCGGGCGATCTCGCGGGTGCCGATCTTGCCGCTCTTCTCACGCACAAATGCGAGCAGTTCGTCGCGCGAGGGCAGGGCGCGTTTGGCTGCGCCCGCCGGCTTCGTTTTGCGCGCGGCGCTCATGGCCGCGGACAATAGCGGGATGAACGATACCGGTGCGAATAATTATTCGGCAGCTTGGGTCGTCCTGCGTGCCGGCTTTTTGCCAGCTGCGGGTCTCTTGGGGGCATTGGGCTTGGCTTTGGCGGCGGGTCGGGTGCTCTGCCGTGCTGCTCCGTTCGCAGGACGCGCGCTCTTGCGCCGTCGCTCGCGTGGCGGCGCGGCGCCGCGCTCGGCGCGGGCGTCGAGAAGCGCAACGGCTTCATCGAGCGTCACGGTGTCCGGCGTCTTGTCGGCTGGCAGGGTGGCGTTGACGCCGGCATGGCTAACATAGGGGCCGTAGCGGCCGTTCTTGGCGACGATCGGCCCGCCCTTGGTCGGATGGTCGCCGAGCGGGCGGCCCGGATCGACACCGAAACGGCGGAAGCGAGGACCGCGCGCGACTTTTTCAGCGATCAGGGTCACCGCGCGGTTGAGCCCAATCGTGAACACGTCGTCGGGAGATTCGAGGTTGGCGTAGGTCTTGCCGTGCTGCACGTAGGGTCCGAAGCGGCCGATGCTGGCGCGGATCGGCTCGCCGTCCTCGGGATGGCGCCCGACTTCGCGCGGCAGCGACAATAGCGCCAGCGCCTTTTTCAGGTCGACGTCTTCCGGTGACGTGCCTTTGGGCAGCCCCGCGCGCTTCGGCTTTTCGCCGTCAACGCCTTCGCCAAGCTGCACGTAAGGACCGAAGCGGCCGCTGCGCAGCGTGACCTCGAGGCCGCTTTTCGGATCGACGCCGAGTACCTTGGTGCCGATCTCGGCTGCGCCATCGCCCGCCGACAGCGGCCGCGTGTAGCGGCATTCCGGATAGTTCGAACAGCCGATGAAGGCGCCGTATTTGGAGAGCTTCAGCGTCAGCCGGCCGCCGGAGCAATTCGGGCATTGCCGCGCATCGCCGCCATCGGCGCGCGGCGGAAACAGATGCGGCGCCAACAGCGCATCCAGCGCATCGATGACCTCGGAGATCTTCAAATCCTTGATGTCGTCGACGGCGCCGATGAAATCGCGCCAGAAATCGTGCAGCACCTCGCGCCAGGCGATTTCGTTGTTGGAGATGAGATCGAGCTGCTCCTCGAGGCCGGCGGTAAAATCGTACTCGACGTACTTGGCAAAAAAACTTTCCAGGAACGCCACGACGATGCGGCCGCGGTCTTCGGGATAGAGCCGGCGCTTGTCGAGCCGGACATATTTGCGGTCCTTGAGCACCTGCAGGATCGACGCGTAGGTCGAGGGCCGGCCGATGCCAAGCTCTTCGAGGCGCTTGACCAACGACGCTTCGGAATAGCGCGGCGGCGGTTCGGTAAAATGCTGGTCGGCGGCGATCGCGCGCTTGGTGAGGCGCTCGCCCGTGCTCATTTCCGGCAGGCGGCGCGACTCCTCGTCCTCGGGATCCTCGTCGCGGCCTTCCTGATAGAGCGTGAGGAAGCCGTCGAATTTGATCACCGTGCCGGTGGCGCGCAGGTCGAGCAGGCGGTCGGCGACCTTGGCGGTGATGTCGGCGGTGGTGCGCTCGAGCTCGGCCGATTCCATCTGGCTCGCTACCGTGCGCAGCCAGATCAGTTCGTAAAGCTTGGCTTGGTCGGCATCGAGGTGGCGCTTGACGTCGCGCGGGCGGCGGGTGAGGTCGGTCGGCCGGATCGCTTCGTGAGCTTCCTGCGCGTTCTTGGCTTTGGCCTCATAGCGGCGCGGCGCGTTCGGCACGTAGCGGGCGCCATAATCGCTGCCGATCAGATGCCGCACAGCCGCAACGGCTTCGTTGGCAATCTGCACGCCGTCGGTACGCATATAGGTGATCAGGCCGATCGTCTCGCCGTCGATATCGATACCCTCGTAGAGCCGCTGCGCCACGCGCATCGTATGGGCCGGCGCGAAGCCGAGCTTGCGGCTCGCTTCCTGCTGCAAGGTCGAGGTGGTGAATGGCGGCTGCGGATGGCGCTTGAGCGGTTTGGCTTCGACCGCGGCGACCGTGAAGGTCGCGCTCTCCAATGCGCGCTTGAACGCTTCGGCTTCGGCGCCCGAGCCGATATCGAGGCGCTGCAGCTTTTTGCCGTCGGCGCCCACCAGCCGTGCCTCGAAGGTCTCCTGGCGCGGCGTCGCCAGCGTGGCTACGATCGACCAATATTCCTGGCGGACGAATTTCTCGATTTCCAGTTCGCGGTCGCAGACGAGCCGCAGCGCCACCGATTGCACGCGTCCCGCCGAGCGCGCGCCCGGCAGCTTGCGCCAAAGCACCGGCGATATGGTGAAGCCGACGAGATAATCGAGCGCGCGGCGGGCGAGGTAGGCGTCGACCAAAGCCTGGTCGATGTCCCGCGGATTCTTCATCGCATCGGTCACCGCCTGCTTGGTGATGGCGTTGAAGACGACGCGTTGGATCGCTTGACCGCTCAGCGCCTTCTTGTCCTTGAGCACTTGGAGCACATGCCAGGAGATCGCCTCGCCTTCGCGGTCCGGATCGGTGGCGAGGATGAGCCGGTCGGCGCCTTTGACCGCCCGGGCGATATCGTTGAGGCGCTTCTGCGCCTTGGGGTCGACCTCCCAAAGCATACGAAAATTGTGATCAGGATCGACCGAGCCGCTCTTGGCTGGCAGGTCCCGGACATGGCCGAACGAAGCCAGAACTTCGTAGCCCCGGCCCAGATATTTATTGATTGTTTTCGCCTTGGCGGGCGATTCTACCAGTACCAGGTCCATGCTAACTCGATGATCCTACTTGATTTTTGTCGATATCGGGGGGTGGCGGG
>JASHXZ010000854.1 GCA_030043285.1 Xanthobacteraceae bacterium
GGCTGTGCCACCCCGCCGCCGCCGGTCGTGACGAAGGGGTAATGGCATCAGCAGCTGAATGGGGGAGGGCCGGCTTTCACGCCGGCCTCTTTTCCTTTGTGCGCCCGGCATGGGCATCGACTTGGAGGTGGAAGTCCTCTCGCGAGCTGGTCACGGCGAACGAAGTGAAGCGCAGAGCGTCGGACCGCGAGGCCGGCGTGAAGGAAGCGCGGAGCGAAGCTGCGGGCCGACGAACAGGAACCGGATATGAGGCGGAGCCGAGCAGGGCGAGCGGGCCAAGGACCGCGAAGCTATCGTGACCAAGGCTCAGGCGACGTAGATCCGGCGGCCGTGCGGCGAAGGTCGATGGTCTTACCCGGGGAGATCTCGCCTTACGCCTGAAAGGGTGACGTTGGCTGCAAGGCTGGCGGAGCGAGAAGTCAGCAGAGGCCATAGTAGCTGCGCGAGCGGCGAAGGGCCGAACGATGGGGAAGGCGAGACGACCACTTATCTCGGGGGAGTTATGCCACAGACGTCGGACGACGATCCGAGCGCACAAACGGCCGGCGCGGTGAAGCCGCAAGGGCCGCGCTTGCGTGTGGAAGCGCCCTCGGCTGAGCGTGGAGACGAGCGCCTGGGTAGTAGCGACCTGATGGAGAAGGCGTGCGAACGCCAGAACCTCCGGGCCGCGTTGAAGCGTGTTCGGCAGAATGCGGGAAGTCCCGGCATCGACGGGATGACGGTTGAAGAGCTGCCGGCTTATCTGCGCGTGCACTGGCCGCGGCTGCGCGAGGACCTGCTCGCCGGGCGCTACCAGCCGCAGCCGGTGAAGCGGGTGGTAATACCCAAGCGCGGCGGTGGCGAGCGTGAGCTCGGCATCCCGACCGTGCGCGACCGCTTCATCCAGCAGGCCCTGCTGCAGGTCCTGCAGCCGCTGTTCGATCCAACCTTCTCAGATGCGAGCTACGGCTTCCGGCCGGGACGGCGGGCGCACGACGCGGTGCGGCGTGCGCAAACCTACCTGCAGGACGGCCGCAGCTTTGTGGTGGATATCGACCTGGAAAAGTTCTTCGACCGGGTCAACCACGACATGCTGATGGGAAGATTGGCAAAGCGAATAGCGGACCGTCGGGTACTGCGGCTGATCCGCCGCTACCTCAACGCCGGCGTACTGGCGAACGGGGTAGTGATCGAGCGGCACGAGGGCACGCCGCAAGGCGGTCCGCTGTCACCGCTATTGGCCAATGTGCTGTTGGACGAAGTCGACAAGGAGCTGGAGCGGCGCGGCCATGCGTTCGTGCGCTACGCCGACGACCTCAATGTTTATGTGCGGTCGGAGCGAGCGGGCGAGCGGGTCATGACCTCGCTGCGCAAGCTGTTTGGCAAGCTCAAGCTCCGCGTCAACGAAACCAAAAGCAAGGTGAGGCGTGCCACCAACGCCAAGTTCCTCGGCTTCTCATTCTGGATAGCCGCGGGACGGATCGTGCGGCGGCGCGTGGCGCCACAGGCCATCGAACGCCTCAAGGAGCGCGTGCGCGAACTGACCCGGCGCAGTGCCGGTCGAAGTCTCGCGCAGATGTGCGATCCGCTTGGAAAATACTTGACGGGCTGGAAGGCCTACTTCCGGCTCGCCGAGACGCCAGGCGCATTCGCCGATATCGACGGTTGGGTCCGCCATCGGCTGCGGGCCGTGCAACTCAAGCACTGGAAGCGGGGCCGGGTGATCTATCGCGAGCTGACCGCTCGCGGCATGCCGGCCGATGCCGCCAGTCGAGTTGCCGGCAACGCCCGACGCTGGTGGCACAACTCGGCGATGGCGCTCAACATGGCGCTGCCGAACGATCTCTTCAGCAAACTGGGAGTCCCCAAACTCGCAGGCTAACCTCAACCCATCGAACCGCCCGGTGCGGACCCGCATGCCGGGTGGTGTGGCAGGGGACGTGAAGCCGAATGCTTCACGCCCTATGCCGATTACGCAGCTACAGGCAAGGCGCGCGGTTTGCATTTGCCGGCAGGTTGGGTTGAACTGCACGCCCAATCCATGAGTGCCGGGGAAGTCCATGCTCAAGACCGTCGCCGCCTTCGACCGCATCGGCGAAGAGAACGCGTTCGCGGTGCTGGCGCGCGCCACTCAACTGGCCTCCGCCGGCCGCGACATCATCAATCTCGGCATCGGCCAGCCCGATTTCCGGACCCCCGATTTCATCGTCGAGGCTGCCGTGAAGGCGCTGCGCGACGGTCATCACGGCTACACACCGGCGGTCGGCATTCTGCCGCTTCGCGAAGCGGTCGCGGCCGATCTCGGCAAACGTTTTGCGGTGAAGGTGTCGCCGGACGAAATCATGATCATGCCGGGCGGTAAGCCGACCATGTACATGGCGGTCCTGATGTTCGGCGAGCCGGGCGCCGACATCCTCTACCCCGATCCGGGCTTTCCAATCTATCGCTCGATGATCGAATATACCGGCGCGCGGCCGATCCCGGTGCCGATCCGCGAGGAGAACGGCTTTGCTTTCTCGGCCGAAGAGACGCTCAAGCTGATCACGCCGCAGACCCGGCTGATCATCCTCAACTCGCCGGCCAATCCGACCGGCGGCGTCACGCCAAAGGCCGAAGTCGACAAGCTCGTCGCCGGCCTGGAGCGGCATCCCGACGTTGCCGTCATGTCTGACGAAATCTATGATCACATGCTCTATGACGGCGAGACGCATGTCTGCCTGCTGTCGTACCCGTCGATCCGCGACCGGCTGATCCTGCTCAATGGCTGGTCGAAGACTTACGCGATGACCGGATGGCGGCTCGGCTATGCGGTGTGGCCCGGCAAGCTCTACGACTATGCGCGCAAGCTCGCGGTGAACCTCTATTCGTGTGTCAACGCCGCCACGCAATATGCCGGCCTTGCCGCGCTCACCGGCCCGCAGGACGAATGCGCCAAGATGGTCGCCGAGTTCGACCGCCGGCGCCAAGTCGTGGTCGCCGGCCTGAACAAGCTGCCCGGCATGTCGTGCGCCACGCCCAAGGGCGCGTTCTATGCTTTTCCCAACGTCAAGCGCACCGGCTGGAAGTCAAAGCCGCTCGCCAATGCGCTCCTTGACGAATCCGGCGTCGCGCTGATCGGTGGCCCCGATTTTGGCATTTTGGGCGAAGGTTATCTGCGCGTGTCGTACGCCAACTCGACTGAGAATATTTTGAAGGCGCTCGACCGCATGGGCGAGTTTTTGACGAGCCGGAAAGCCGCATAGACGAATGACGCCCAGCCTCTCCGAAGAACAGCGGCTGATGCGGCAGAGCTGCCGCGATTTCGTCGATGAAGTCGTCATCCCGTTCATCCGCGGCAATTGGCAGCGCGAATGGCTGATGGATCCGGAGGATCGGCTGCCGCGCGCGATCCTCGAAGGCGCCGAGAAAGTCGGCATCCGCACGCTCGGCGTGCCGGAAGAATTCGGCGGCATCGAGCTCGACCGCGGCAGCGAAGTGGCGACGTTCGCGCTGATCGCCGAGGAAATCGCGCGCGGCGATTCCGGGCTCGCCGACAAGCTGGTGCAGAACTGGAAAGTCTCGGTACTGCTGCGCAACCTGGCGCCGCGCCACTTGCAGGAAAAATGGTTCGCGCGGCTCCTCGCCGATCCGCAATTTCTTTTGGCGCATTGTCTAACCGAGCCGCGCGGCGCCTCCGATCGTTGGCTTCCCTACAACGTGCCGGAAGCCGCGATGGCGACCCGTGCGGTGAAGAAGAACGGCGAATGGATCATCAACGGCCGCAAGCAATTCATTTCCAACGGCTACGACGCCAGCCTGTTCGTGGTCTATGCCAATACCAATCCGCAAGTCGGCATGCTGCAGGGGACGTCGAGTTTTTTGGTGCCGCGCGACACGCCCGGGCTGACCATCGCGCGCTGCAACGAGACCATCGGCTGCCGGTTCATGAACAACGGCGAACTGGTGTTCGAGGATATGCGCGTGCCGGCGGACCATCTGTTGGTCGAGGGCGATGCACTCGGCAAGGCCGCGGTGTATTTTCGGCCGGGAAAGATTATTCAAGCAGCGAAGAATCTCGGCGTTGGCGTGCGCGCCTTCGAGGTCACCTCGGACTACGTCCAGAACTACGTGCAGGGCGGGCGCATCCTGATCAAGCACCAGGCGGTGGCGCTGCGCCTTGCCGATATGGCGACGCGGATCGAGGCGGTGCGCGGGCTTCTCGAGCGCGCCGCGCGCGCGGTGGACGACAATGCGCCCGAGGCCGACACGTTGTGCAACATGGCCAAGGTGTTCGCCTCGGAGGAGATCCTCAAAGTGGCGCAGCATGCGCTCGAACTGCACGGTGGCAACGGCGCCATGCTCGATTTCGGCGTGGAAAAACTGTTCCGCGACGCCGCGATCTTTTTGCACATGGACGCAACGGTCGACGTCTCGCGCTTCAAGATCGTCAAATCGCTGTTCCCGCACACGGCGGGAAAGTATGCCGGGCCGGAATGATATTCACGCCGATTGCGTCAGCCGAAATCCAACCACAACGATGGCGAGGCCGGTGAGCTGCGCAATGCTCGGCACTTCGCCAAGCGTCAGAAAACCGATGAGCAGCGAGAACACTGGCACCAGCGCGGGATAGAGTGCGGCGCGGCCGGCGCCGAGCAGGATTACGGCGCGGGTGAACAGATAGATTCCTGCCGGCCCGGCGAACACGCCCTGCACCACGGCTTGCAGCAGGTTTTCCCAAAAGCCGGCGGCGACGAAGTTGTCGTAGCTGAAGAACAGGATCGGCAGACCTGCAAGCGACAGGACGCTGGTGATCGCGGCGGCGCGCATCGGCGCAATATGCCAGAGCCGCAGCAGCATCCCGAACACGGCAAATGAGCTGCCGGCCGCAACGAACAGAAGATCGCCCAAGAGTCCTTGCCGGCCCATGGTGCGCAAGGCTTCGGTGCCGATCACGGCGAGGCCGGCGACGATGATCGCGGCACCGGCAATGCGGCGCGGCGGCAACGGCTCCTTGACGACAAGCCGCGCCAGGATGAGCCCCAGCACGGCGGCGCAGGACGGCTGGATGATGCTGCCGTGGCCGAGCGGCACGTAGACGTACCCAATATAGCTCCACAGCGCGAGCGGCAGGCCGCCGAAGGCCGTCAGCGCGATGCCGCGGCGCCAGCCGAGTCCGCCGAGATCGCCAAACCCGTTGGCCGCGACAAGCGGCAGCAGCACCAGGCCGGGCCAGACGAAGCGATGCAGCGACAGCACCAGCGGCGACATGCCGGCCAGCACGCCATGCCGCGCGGCGACGAACCCCAGGGCCCAAAACAACGCCGAGCCGGCGCCGCACAGTATGCCCAGGACTGCGCTGCGGCGATCGCTCAGCTGTGGAGAAAAGTCCATCCCGAATCATTATCCGCCGGTGCTGGGGCAGACAAACGGCGATTGTTTACAGGTGGCTTCGCGGCAGGCGAAGCTCAGGCAAACGCATCCGCGTCGTTTTGCGCAAGAAGGTCGATGCCGTCGCTGGCGACGACGCGGCCGGAGTTGAGGAAAACCACGCGATTGGCGATGGCGCGCAACTCGGCCGCGATATGACTGACATAGACGATCGGCACGCCGGCTTCGTCGCGCAAGCGGACCAGATAGGGCAAAATCTCACGCTTTCGCGCCGCGTCGAGCGCCGCCAGCGGCTCATCGAGCAGCAGCAGGCGCGGGCGCATCAGCAAGGCGCGGCCAACGGCGACGCGCTGGCGCTCGCCACCTGAGAGCATGCGCGGCCGCCGTTCGAGCAAGTGGCTGATATCGAGCAGCGCGATGATGCGGTCCAGCGCGGCGGCGTCGCGCGGGCAGCCGCTCATGCGCCGGCCATAATCGAGGTTTTGCCGCACCGAAAGATGCGGAAACAGCCGGCCGTCCTGGAACACGTAGCCAAGGCGCCGGCGGTGCGGTGGCACGTCGATGCCGGCCGATGCATCGAACAGCACCGTGTCGTCGAGCGCGATGCGGCCGCAATCAGGCCGCAGCAGGCCGGCGATCATATTGATCACTGACGTCTTGCCGGCGCCGGACGGTCCGAACAAGGCGGTGGCGCCGCCGGCAGCTTGAAAGCGCACCGTCAGCTTGAACGTGCCCAGCTGTTTTTCGACCTCGACGCTAAGCACGCTCACTCCCCGTGAAAGCGGATGGCGGCGCGTCGCGCGAACCATTCGG
>JASHXZ010000855.1 GCA_030043285.1 Xanthobacteraceae bacterium
ATCTTGGCAGGGCGGTCGCCCCGCACGCCGCGCTCGAAGTGCGCACCGGGACCGGCAAATTGGTGTGGCGCTTCGACCACGACGGTCCGAAACCGCGCCAGGTGCTTAGCCCGGAAGTCGCCGTCGAGATGATCGCGATGATGAACTCGGTGGTCCAAAACGGTACCGGCAAACGCGCGCAGCTCGACGGCATTCCGACCTGCGGCAAGACCGGCACCACCAACGATTGGCGCGACGGCTGGTTCGTCGGTTACACTGGTAATTTCGTCGCCGCCGTGTGGATGGGTAACGACGATTTCACGTCGACCAAACACATGACCGGCGGCACGCTGCCGGCGATGACTTGGCACGACATCATGACGTATGCGCATCAGGGCGTCGAACTGCGCCAGCTGCCCGGAATGCCGGTTCCGCAACATTCAGCAACGGTCGCCGAGGGCGTCTCTCAAAATGGCGAGGAGCATCCCGCGCTGCTGACGCGCAAGGGAACGCAAGCGCTGACGCGTATCGAGCGTCTGCTCGACGAGGCCGACCAGGCGTTCGCGGCGGAGCCGGCGCACGCCACTCTTGGCAGCATCGAGGGCACGCCCGGCGCGGCGCGCGCTGACACGCTGGCCACCGCGGCCGATCAGAAGGCAGCGCCGGCCTTGCGCGGCGACTGAGCGCCCCGCGCCATGCGCCTTCTGTTCGGCACGTTATTCACTTTCGCCCTCGCCGCGATTGTCGGGCTCGGCACCACATGGCTGACGCTGACCCGCGGCGTCGCCTTTGGTTCGTTGACGATCGGCGCCTGGACGGCGTGGCCGAAGAGCGGATCGCAGGACATCGATCCCTACGCCCACGCCGGCATCGCCCGCGACGGTGAATTGCCGGTGGGCATCGGCGACGGCGTCGCGTTCTATGCCCGCAATGACGATGCCGGGCAGGTTCTCGATGGTCGCTGCAGTTTCAGCATAAGCGGCATGACGCCGCCGGCGCGTTTTTGGACCGTGGCGCTGTATGACCTCCACGGCGAGCTCGTTGCCAACGCCATCGATCGTCACAGCTTCACCAGTGCGGAAATCGTACGCGCCACGGACGGCAGCTTCACCATCGCGGTGGCGCCGCAGGCGCGGCCGGGTAATTGGTTGCCGACCGGCGGTATCGAACGCTTCGTCCTGGTTTGGCGGCTCTACGATTCGCCGATCGGCGTCGCCGCCACAACCATGAAAGAGGGCCCGATGCCCGCGGTAACCCGAAAGGGCTGCTCATGACCAGGTGGGTGCTGTGGATCCTCGGCGGCATCCTGCTTGGCGGCATCGTGCACCTTGCGACGGTGCTGGCGATGCCGCGCGCGGCAAGTCAGGACGCGTATTCGCGGCTGGTAGCTCTGACGCCGGTCAATAGTATCGTGGCGCTGCCGGCGTCTACCGCCCAGCACGCCGTGCTGCCGTTCATGGACCCGGCATTTGCCGTTGCGGTGTGTCGCTACGATCTGTCCGCCGGCTCGATCAAGCTCAATGCCCCGGTCAGTCAAGCCTACACGTCGGTCACGTTCTACACGCGCGACAGTGTCGCCTATTATGCGATCAACGATCGCGCCGCCGGCCGGCGCGCCATCGAGCTCGATCTGATGACGCCGGCCCAGCACGCCCAGGTGCCCGAGGAAGAGGACGTCACCGCGGCCGACCGTTTGATCATCGATTCGCCATCGACGACCGGCCTCATCGTGCTGCGCGCGCTGGCGCCTGAACCAAGCCTGATGGCCATGGCGGCGCACTCGTTGGCCGCCGCGCAATGCCGCAGCCAACCGGTCGAATGATCAGTTGGCAGCGGGCTCCACTACCGCGAGAACGGGCTGGGGCAACGCGGCGAAGGCCGGCGCCACCACCAGATTGTTTGCTGCGGCTTTCTGCTGCAGCTGCGTAAGCGCCCGATCCACATCGGCCGCCGCAGCCTGCGGCTCGACGACAGCGAGATGTTCGAGCGCGAACCGGTAAGAGGCGCAGCGCTCGACCAACGCGTGCTCCACCCAGGCGATCACCAGAGCGTTCTCGCCGATGCGCGCCCGCGCGTTGAGCGCCTCCGCCGGGCTGAGATCGGCAACGGCGTGCATCATCGCCTCGCGCCGCCGGTCGAGATCGATCACGCGGCGCGCAATGGTGAAGAACGGGTCAATGCCCACGATGTCGTTGCGGATGTCGTCGGACAAACGACTGTAGCGCACGGCGCTGGAGCGGACATAAGCGCTTTGTAGATGCGCGTAATAGACCGTGGGATCGTCGATCCACAGTTCGCGTCGGAATTTGTGGTCGAGGCCGTATTCGTACACCACCGCGTTCCAGCGCTGCCGATCGTAGGGCGGCTCGATCAACGGAAATGCGAGGTCGCGCAGCGTGCGCTCGTCGTCGGTCAGGTTCGCCGCGGAGATCGGCGCGCCCGCTCGTGCGGCGGCCTCCTGCCCGACCCAATCATGGATGTCGTCCTTGACGAGTGATGGTTCGAGCCGACCGAAATCGCCGATGCTGGAACAACCGGCAAGCGCGACGCCGAGCAGCACCGCGATCGGCAATACGGACGCGCGGCGACGGGAGTTCGGCGACATGCGATGAAGCCGCCGTCTAGCGGCGTCTCATGCGTCGGCGGCCGCCGCTGTCTGCAGGCGGAGTCGTACGCGGCTCCTCGGCCGAAGAATCCTCGTAGCGCTCGATGCGCACGACCGGCAGAATAATGATCGTCGCGGATTCGTCCGTGCCGCTGCGGCCAAAGCGCACGATGCGCCCGTCCTCGGGAAATTTGATGACGTTGCCCACCAGCCACTGCCTCTGACGGCCGTCACCACGGATCCCCCGATCCGGCGTTTGACGGCGTCCCGCTGATTAAGTGGCATGCAAGGTTAACGCTCCGTTTAAGCAGGAAGCGCTCAAGCCCTGAATTTCCGCGAGTGCATCGCTCCATCAATGTGCATTCTGGCTGCGCGCGCTGGCCACCCCACCAGCGTGGCAGGACGTTTGGTTCTGGCATCGAAAGGTTAGGCTTAACGTTCCGCTAAGGCGCAGGACCTAGGCTGGATGCGAGCGAACTGCCGTCCGTGTTGCGACCCGAGTCAAACAATGGAAATGCCCAATCTCAGGGGTCTCGAAGGCCTTACCGATATCGGGCTGCGCGGCGGGGTCGACATGCGCCCCACGCTCCTGCGGGTGCTCACCGACCTTTACGTCCAAAAGCTGACGCACACCGCCGAAGAAGATCGCCACTACGCGGAGCTTGCGCTCCGCCTGCTCGACTCCGTCGACGTTGCAGCGCGAGCCGCCGTCGCCGCGCGTCTCGCCAATCATCTGTCGCCGCCGCGGCGCGTGATCGAACGGCTTGCCGCCGACTTGCCGGAAGTCGCGTCGGCGTTGCGGCAGCGAACGTCGGGAGATAGCGCGGCCAAGCCCGCTGCGCGAATGTCAAAGACCAGCATTGCTTCAATCGGGGCTGCTCTGCATCAAAAGAATAGCAAAACGGCGTCAGCAACGCTGGACGCCGACGTCGCCGGCGAACTCAACGAGCTATTCTTCGCGGCCACAGCCGAGGAACGACGCCTCATTCTGCTCAACCTCCATATTGTCGCGGCATTGTCGCCCGCGCCAAGCGCCGTGCGCGATCCCACCATCGGGCGTCGGCTGGAAGCGGCGGCGCTCGCCCGCAAGCGCGAAGAGTTCGCGCAGGTGCTGGCCCAGTCGCTGCGCATTTCGCGGCAACAGGCGCGGCGCATTGCCGGTGACGAGCTCGGCGAGTCCATCGTGGTGGCCGCCAAGGCGCTGGCTGTGCCCCGCGAACCGCTCTATCGCATCCTGCTGTTCGTCAACACCGCGGTCGGCCACTCGGTCACGCGCGTCCACGCGCTCGCGACGCTTTACGACGAGATCAACCTGCAGGCAGCGGAAGACCTCGTCGGGATCTGGCGAGCGCTCAACGTCGAGCATGGCGCCGTCGCTGGATCGCAGCGGGGGCGTTCGGCAAGCACTGCGCGTGGCGCGAGCATGGCTGCACCGTTGCATGGCATCTCAACCCCGACATTGCGAAGCGTACGGCGCGAGGCTTCGTAGCCGCCTCGACGGCATTCAGCCGCCGGCCAAGTCGAGAAAATGACGTCCGGCGCGATCCTCGACCTCGACGATCCAGATGTCGGGATCGAATTTGACCTCGCGCACCAGATAAGCCTCCACCGTCGCATCGGGCGCGGGCTGCTCGGCCAAACTGGCGCTGAACATGCGTTCGACCCCTGCGGGCACCTCGAATGCGCTTTGCGGCGCGGGCCCGAACAGATCCGAGGTCCCATCTAATCTGTTGATGCGGACGAAGATGGCGCCGGCCTCCTCGGCGCCGCGCCGGCGCACGACCGCAAAGGCGCCATCGATATTGCACCGGCGCAGGTAAGCTGCCACCCAGAGCACGGATTTGAGCCGCATGTCCGCCTCGCATCGACCGAATGAGGCAGATATGGCGCAGCCGGACCGAAGCGGCAAATCGGCGCGCTCAATCGATGGGATGACCGATCATGGCTGAAAGCTCACTCAGCAGCCGGTCGGAAATCTTGCCCGTGACCGGCAGGCCGCGCCCGCGCTCGAACCGCTCGATGGCTGCGCCAGTGGGTTCATCGAGGATGCCCGAAGGCCTGATCTGGCCATAGCCATAATCCGACAGCGCCCGTTGTACGGCCATGACGCGGGACGACATGCCGATGAACTGCGCGATCGGATCGTTTGGCCGCGCCGCAATCTCACTACTCAGTAGATGCGCAGCGGCGGCCGGCGCACGCGCTGGCGATATCGTGGCTGTCCCCCGCTGGACGGCGCCGGCAGCAGCCGGTGGCGCG
This sequence comes from Xanthobacteraceae bacterium, assembly GCA_030043285.1. Lineage (GTDB taxonomy): Bacteria > Pseudomonadota > Alphaproteobacteria > Rhizobiales > Xanthobacteraceae > BOG-931. The sequence goes on from JASHXZ010000855.1 coordinate 4,844, forward strand.
GGCGCGGCAAAGAATGGCCCAGAATGCGCGCCCGACTGCAACACCAGCGCATTGACGATGATGATCAGGCTCGTGGCCGCCGCGATCAGGAGCGCAACGGAATCGACGGGGCGCCGCGCAAGCCGCACCCACACCAGCGCGCCGAGCGCACCGGCCGTCGCGGCAGCGCGCGCGGCAAGGCTTCGCTGTTCGTTGCGGCGTCTAGGCACTTTTCCTCAACGACATTGTGGCCGGATCGAAGTTCGACCGGGCTTGTTCAAACGACGGTTCATTTTGCTCGCGGGGCCTCAACTGGCGTAGTACCGCGACCACTTGGCGGCTGCACGTCTGGCTTGGCGTTCCGATTGTTTGGTCGAGCGGCCGGCATTGCATTTCGATCCGGACGAACGGTGCCGCATGACCGCGCTCACCACCGTCATCCCGGCGCACGCGAAATTCCGCCGAACGACCTTTCGCGAGCGCCGCCGCATCGCCGAGCGCCATCAGATAAGCCGGACGATCAGCCACATGGACGCGCTGCAAAAGGCCGCGGCCGTGGAGCGCGGGGATCGGCACGCCGAACAGCGCTTCGGCGCCAGGCGAAGCGAACAGCACGTCGCCGTCCGGTCCATGACGCGTGATCACTTCGGTCATCGCGTCTGCCAGCAGCCGATAACGCTCTTCCTGCGCCTGAAGCAGCAAGGCGCTGGAACGTGTCGAATCGCCGGCGGCAAGCGCCAGGGCAGCGGCGTAAAGCACGGCGGACGCGATGCCGAGCGCGCTGAGCGCGCTCGCTCCTTCGCTGCCGCGCGCCGGTAACAGATGCAGGGCGCCGAGCATAACCAGCACCACAACAACACCCAGCGCCGCCATCGATGCCATGGCGATGACCCGGCGCGACGCCGACAGCGCGGCCTCGAGCGGTGCGACGATCAGCCAGAGGACCGCATATGAGCCGGAGCCGCCGGTCGACACCGCAGCAATCAGCGTGAAGGCGGTGAGCGCCAGGGCGGAGATCACATGCGCGCTTTCGTAATCGCCCGTGCGTGACAAAAAGCACGCCGAGAAGATCGGCACCGCCGGCCACCCGAAGACAACGCACTCCGCACCGGACGGCGCCCCACGAGCGATCAGGTAGAAGGGAAAGGCGGCGAGCGCGACGACGCCGCCAATCAGCCGCGGCGCGATGAAGGCGCGGTGCTGCACCGCCGTCAGCATATCCTGCTGCGCCGACGGATGAACCAGGGTATCGACATAATCCCGGATTGGCGCGAAGAAGGCACCCACGTTCCCAACGCACGTCCGTCGGTGCAGACGCGCTCCCCTTGTTGTGCGCGGGATCGTGTCAGACGCCGCTTAAACGAACCCTAAAGCGGGGCACCGCCACCCGATCGGGCCTTGCGCAGAACCGTCGCAGCCCGACGGTGCACCATGGAATCATGCGACATGGTGAACGGGCTGTTGCCGAGCCCGAAGAAGCAGCCTCGCGCCACATGCCGTGCACGATTGATGCAGCGATGGAAATCGACAGCGTGACGGGAAGGTCTATCTGCGCAGCCGCGGCGTTCGCCGAAATTTTAGGTAAATAATTTTTTTCGCACGTCGTTCGGATTGCATGAAAATTTGCCGCGTATTCAGTTCGATTATGGACAAAAACGATCCGACCCTGCGAACGTGGCTTTCAGCGCCGGCTGGTACCGTGCGAACCGCTGCGGCAATGCGCGCCGCCGGGGATTTGGGACTGATGTTCTTCCTGTTGCGATTGGCGTTCTGGCTCGGACTCGTGCTGGTGCTGCTGCCGACTGGCAGCGCACAACACGGTGCAGCCAATGACGAGGTCCATGCGGCCGATGCGCTCTCGGCGGCTTCGGCGACCGTGCACGACCTGCGCGGTTTCTGCGCCCGGGAGCCCGATGCGTGCTCGGTCGGCTCGGAGCTTGCCGCCAATATGGGTTATCGAGCCCAGGCCGGCGCCAAGATGCTTTACGAATTCTTGAGCGAGGTTTTGGCCCCGCACGAGACCGGATCACTGGGCGGCGAGGTTGGAACCTCGATAACCGGCAAAACGGCACCGCTGCGGGATTCGCAAAACACGCTCACGCCTGCGGATCTGGCGCCGGCGTGGCACGGCCCCGCGGCCCGCAAGGACCGTCGGCCCCCGGTGTAATCAGGCCGGCCGAGTTCGCCGGAACATCGACCTCTGTGGTTCGAAGCTCTATATAACGGGCGGACCGTGGGACGCCCGAACGATGGCCGACATCGCAGAAATCATCGATAATTTCTCGCTCCTTGACGACTGGGACGACCGCTACCGCTACCTCATCGAGCTCGGCAGGCAGCTACCGCCGCTCGCGTCGGCGGCCTACAGCGACGCCAACAAGGTGCAGGGTTGCGCCAGCCAGGTTTGGCTTGACACCAGTGTGCGGCCGAACGGTGCCGGCGGCCCGACCCTGACCTTCGCCGGCGATAGCGACGCGCACATCGTGCGCGGTTTGATCGCTATCCTGTTCGCGATGTTTTCCGGCAAGCACGCCAAGGACATTCTCGCCACCGACGCGCTGGTGCTGTTCGACAGGATGGGCTTGCGCGAACATTTGACGCCGCAACGCTCGAATGGCTTTCGTTCGATGGTCGAGCGCATCCGTA
>JASHXZ010000404.1 GCA_030043285.1 Xanthobacteraceae bacterium
GCTGGCCGCGGCCGCGGCCGCGGCGCAGGGTAAAGTTCTGCGCACGACCGGCAATGAAGTCTTTTGTCGGCACGTGACCGACTTTGCCGAATACCTTGCCGTCGCGAACGACAAGAAGCTCAGCCATGCTGTTCCCGGATGCATGGAGCCGAGGAAGGGCCTCCGATATGAGCTTTTGGAGGAACACACCGCAAACGGCATTGATAAGATACGTCTTTTTACGAAAGGCAGCCGAATCGAGGGTTACATGCTGGGACGTGGCGAGTAGCGGTGCAGGTTCCACGCCCGCCGAATTTTAATTGACGACGATTTCCTCCATCTAGCTATCAAGGACCTCCCTGAGAGAGGGGGCGGAAGCCCCCCCTGTACAACCTCAAATGGACGTCTGGGGACAGACCGCAGGCCGTATTTCCCGGCATGAAAATTTGTTGTAGATTGGGCCATCTGCTTGTGGGAGGGCAACAAAATGGCCGATATTTCACAGGGGCGGGTCGTTATTCGCCACCTCAGCGGCTCCAAGACAAATCAGGTCGAGCAGGTTCCGCTCAAGGATCTCCACGAAATTGTGTTCGGGCGGGATGCGGGCTGCACGGTTGCATTCGACCGAAGGGATGACGTGGTGAGCCGGCGCCATGCGGTGATCCGCATCGACGATGGCGCCAGCCCGGTTTTCCGGATTGCCGACCTCGGCAGCAGCAACGGCACTTTCCTCAATGGCGAGGCGATTTCGGGAGAGGTCGAGCTTGCGCCGGAAGACACTGTGGAGCTCGGCAAGGGCGGGCCCAAATTCAGCTTCGACGTGCAGCCGCGTCCCGCCAACTGGGCCTCGCGAACCCGGATCATCGACGCGCTAGACACCACGGTGACGCGCGCCATTGCCTCCGTTTCGGCCGATCCTGCGGGTACGCGCGAGTCGATTGCATTGAGCGGAGCGAAGGATTTGGACGTACCGCCCCCGCCGGTCAAACAGGGGGTCGGCAAGGATACGGTTCTTCACCTGCTGACACTGCAGCGCAAATCGACCAGCCGGGTCTGGATGAGTTCGCTCGCGGCGGTGCTCGCGGTGCTCGCGGTCGTCGGCTACGGCCTGTACCGGAGAAATCTCGCCGTCGAGTCGCAGCTGACGCAAGTCGACACAAGGGCCAAGGAAATCGCCGCGAATGCCAATAAGGCGGTGACCGAAAAGCTGGGGCTGTTTGCTACCGACATCAACAAGAAATTTGCCAACAGCACGGTTTACATTCATGCGCAATGGCGGCTTTACGATCATCAGACGGGCCGGCCGCTGTTTCAAAAGGTGGTCTACGACCCGCGTAGCAAAAGAAATGTGCCGGCATTTATCGTGTTCCCAAAGGGAACTGTCTTCCGCTGGCTCACGCTGGAGGATTCCGACAAAGTCAATATTCCCGTCATGGAAGGAGGCAGCGGCTCCGGATTCGTTGTCAGCCCAAACGGTTTTATTCTCACCAACAGGCACGTCGCCTCCGGCTGGCTGATCCCCTATGACGACGTCGGCCAGAATATGGACCCTCAACCCCCATATGGGATGCTTTACACGCTTATAACCGATCCCAAGAAGCAAAAGCCGAAGGCCGTGCCGATCTCCCTCAATTCCGATGACGTTCGAGAACTGACGGAGTGGTTTCCCGAAAACGGCGCTCCGGTTTTCGATCCGAACGTGCCGGTCTTGATCGGCGGCGGCATCCAGACCGCAGGGGAGATGGGTAACGCTCGCGTTTTCGATGGCCGCAACGATTCCCTTGAGGTCAGATTTCCGGGCAACCAAATGAGCCTGCAGGCCAACTTCGTCCGCGCTTCGACCGAGTCGGATGTCGCCCTGATCAAGATCGATGCGCCGCAACAGCTCGCGGCGATGGAGCTCGCAACCGATGACCAGGTCGGCGTCGGCGACCGCACCTTCGTCCTGGGCTATCCGGCCGTCTCGGAAAAGGCCTACGTCGTGACGGAAAACAAAGAACTGGGCATTGCGCAGGAACGGCGTGAATTCATTCCCGAACCCACTCTGACTGAAGGCATCGTCTCGCACCTTGGCGCCGTGCAGCAGAAGCAAGGCACGAAGGTGCAGGCGTCTTTCGACGACGCTTTCCAGCTCAGCATCAATACAACGGGTCAGGGAAATAGCGGCGGACCAGTCTTCAACGATCGCGGCCATGTCATCGGCCTCTTCACCTATGCACGGGAAAGAGGCGGAGCACGTGTCACTTTCGCGGTGCCGATCAAATACGGACGCGACCTGCTGCAGCTGCAGCGAGCCAACGCCAACTGACTGAACGATAGCGCCCTTGTGGCGGGAGGAGCTGTGATGCAGCACCTGCGGCCTCATGGCGCCATGCGGACCGATACCGGGATGGTGCGGTCCCTCAACGAGGACAGCGTGGCATTCGTCGCGCCGGCGGCGGGTGACCCGGCGGCAGGCCGCGGCAGCCTCATGGTGGTTGCCGACGGCATGGGCGGGCATGCCGCCGGCGAGGTCGCAAGCGGGTTGGCGGTGGAAACGGTGCGCCGCGTCTACTACGAGCTCGGCGGCGAAGTCCCGGAGGTGTTGGCGGCGGCGTTCCTGGCGGCTCATCGGGCTATTCTGAGCTGGGCCGAGAGCAATCCGGAATGCAAGGGCATGGGGACGACCTGCACCGCGCTCGCCGTACGCGAGGGCCAGGCGTGGCTCGCCCATATCGGTGACAGCCGCGCCTATTTGCTGCGCGCAGGCGTCATGACGCAATTGAGCGACGATCAAACCCTGGTGGCCCAGATGGTCCGCGAGGGCAAGCTCACGCCGGAGCAGGCGCAAAGCAGTCCGATCAGCAACGTCATTCTGGAAGCGCTTGGCGCCAAAGAAGCCATTTCGCCGATCGTCTGGGCCGATCCGCTCGCACTGTCGGACGGAGACATTCTCGTGTTGTGCTCCGACGGTCTCTCAGGTGTGGTGCCGGAGGTCACGATCGCAGAGCACATCACACGATTGCCACCAGATGAGGCGTGCGGTGCTTTGATTGAGGCCGCGAAAGCTGCCGGCGCTCCCGACAACGTTTCGGTCGGTGTGTTTCGCATGGCGGAGGGCGTCGAGCCGCCTCAGCGTTACCAGGCTGAACCGCCATCTGGAACAACGCGACGGCTCAACGTTCCGCGCGAAGGATCGACCGCTGCCGAATCGTGGCCGCCCGCCAGCTGAGCTTTTGCAGAATGACCCGAATCGGCAACTACGAGGTCGGAACGCTGATAGGCGAAGGTGGGCTCGGCCGGGTCCATGCTGCGCGTGACGTCGTACTCGGACGGGAAGTCGCGATCAAATCGCTGCGCCCGGAACTGTTGCGCGATACAGGCTTCGTTGAACGCTTTCGCGTTGAAGCGACCAACTTGGCGCGGTTAAATCATCCTAACATCACCACCATCCATGCGCTGCTGGAGCAAGGCCGTAGTCTCTACATCGTCATGGAACTGGTCCGCGGCCAGACGCTGGAGGTCGTGCTCAAGCCTCGCGCCAGGGGACTTGGCCTGACAGAGAGTTTGAGGATCTTCACACAAGTAGCCGATGGATTGTCCTACGCG
>JASHXZ010000856.1 GCA_030043285.1 Xanthobacteraceae bacterium
AGGATTTCGCCGCTGCCGCGTTTTTTCGTAAGCTTCGGCAGCGGCAACAGCGGCGTCATCGTTTCGCCGAGGCTGACGATGTTTTCCACGCGCCGCACCGGCAGCAGTTCGCGGTAACGCCACAGGTCGGGCGGCCGCCCAGCGAGCGCCTGTTTGCTCAGCGCTTGTTTCACCCCGTCGAGATCGTAGCGCACCAACAGCGGCTTGCCGGCGCGCGACAAGTTATGCACCTCATCGGCGGCGTGCCGCTCGCCGGTCGCGGCGCATTCCAGATGGGTGACGAAGGTCGGGCGCTCGGTGGTGAGGTTTTCGTCGTGGTGCAAGCGTGTGTCTCCTTCTCACGTACTTTGGCAGCACCGAGTAGTTGGCTCGGATCGTAGCCCGTCGCACTACGCCGTCGATCGCAATGGCAAGCAAAAGTTTCGAAAGGATTGTTTTGTCAAGGGTCTCCGACCGCCGAAGGCGGCGCTTCGCGCCCTTGACAAAACAATCCTTTCGAAACACACGGCAGCCATTGCGATCGACGGCTTTCTCTGATCGAGAACAAATCGGTTCACCCCGCCGCGTCGCTGCGGCGGCCGTCGGCGTGCAGGATGAGAATGTCGTAGACCGCACGGTTGGCCGGCGTCGGCACGCCGAGCGCCGCGCCCATGTCGGCGACGCCGCCGCTGAGCCACTGTACTTCGAGACGCTGGCCGCGCTGCAAATCGTGATGCATCGACGAGGTCATGTCATCCGGCAGGCCTTCCAGGAACGGAGTCCGTTGCTCGACAAAATTCTCCGGCAAGGCGACGCCCTGGGCGCGGCCGACCGCGACTGCCTCGCGCATCAGATCGAGCGCGAACTGCCGCGTGCGCGGATTACGGCGGATCGGCCCGAGCGGCACCCGCATGCTGGTGGTGGCGCCCGACAGCGCGACCAGAAAGACGTATTTCTCCCACAGCGCGCGGCGGATGTCGTCGCTGAGTTCGGCGTTGATGCCGCCGGCGCGCGCCGCCTCGAGCAGCGCTTGCGCACGCTTTGAGCGCCGCCCGTCGTATTCGCCGAACACCATGCGCTGCATGGTACCGGTCTGCACGATCACGCCGGGCCGGCCGATCGTCGTCGCCATATAGGCGGCGCCGCCCATCACCGCGTCGGCGCCGAAAATGCCGCGCAGCACGTCGTCCTTCTGCACGCCGTTCTGCAACGAGATGATGCCGGTATCCGGCCCGACGATCGGCTTGAGCGACCGCGCCGCGTTCTCGGTGTCCCACAGTTTCACGGCCAACAGCACGATGTCGACCGTTCCGATCTCCTTCGGATCGTCGGTGGCGTCGACCTTCGGCAGGCGGATCGGATCGTGTGCGCTTTCGATGGTGAGCCCGTCGGCGCGCATCGCCGCAAGGTGCGCGCCGCGGGCGATGAACGCCACCTCGGCGCCGCCCTTTTGCAGCCGCGCGCCGAAATAGCCGCCGACGCCGCCCGATCCCATAATGGCAATGCGCAACGTCGTCTCCTGAAGTACGGCGGCCCCGCGAAGCGAACATAAGCGACGGCTTCGTCACGAGGTCAATCGCCTGCTTTGCGGCCGCGTCGAATTGGACCGCTGCGCCGCCGGAGGCTCATCTCCCTCCCCCTGAAAGGGGGAGGGTCGGGGTGGGGGTCCGTCAGCATGGCATTGCAGCTTGCGTTCGAACGAGCCGCCCGGACCCCACCTATCCTCCCCCTTTCAGGGGGAGGAAGAGTTTTGACTTTGCGCGCCGTGCTACCCCAGCAGCAACGCGCCGGCGATGGTGAGGATAAGCGCGGGCGGCATGACAATCGCGCCGATCCGCAAAAATGCGGCGCTGCCGATGGCGATGCCTTCGCGGCGCAGCGCCGTGAGCCACAGGATGGTGGCGAGCGAGCCGGTGATGGAAAGATTTGGGCCGAGGTCGACGCCGATCAACACCGCGCGGACCGCCGGCTCGGGGTGATCGGCGTGCAGCGCGCTGCCGGCGACGAGCGCGACCGGCAGATTGTTGGCGAGGTTGCTGGCGAGCGCCACGGCGATGCCGGCGCTCCAGGCGGCGGCCGCGATCGAATGCGCGGCGGCGTCGCGCAAAACCGCGCCGAGTGCCGTGATGGCGCCGGTCTGCGCCAGGGCTTCGACCAGCACGAACAGGCCGGCGACCAGTGGCAGGATGGCCCAGGGAATGCCGACCATGACCTGCCAGATGTGGCGCGGCCGCCGGATCAGAACGACCGCGGCAGTGACCGCGCCCGCGATGGCAGTCGGCAGGCCGAGCGCAACGTCGAGCGCCGAGGCGGTGAGCAGCACGATGGCGGTCGCGGCGATGCCGGCCGCCGCGATTTTGCCGCCGCCTGAGAGGTGCGGCAGCGGCACGGCGCTGGCGATGCTTTGGCGCAGCGCGTCGCGCTGTGTGAAGCGCAACAGCCAATAAGTGGCGACGATCGCCAGCGCCGACGGCAGCGCATATTGCGGCAGCCAGTGCAGCAGCGGCGGCATGCGGCTGCCGTAGATCACCAGATTCGCCGGATTGGAGATCGGCAGCACGAACGACGCGGCGTTGGCGACCAACGCGCAGATGAGCAGATACGGCAGCGGCCGCTCTGCACCCGCCGCGCGCGCCGCCGCCGCGACCGCGGGGGTGAGCACCACCGCGGTGGCGTCGTTCGACAGGAACGTGGTGACCACGGTGCCGACCACGTAGGTCAAGAGAAACAGCCGTCGCGCCGAGCCGGCGGCGTAGCTCGTCGCCAAAGCCGCGAGCCAGTCGAACAAGCCCTCGCGGCGCGCCACCTCGGCGAGCAGCATCATGCCGGTGAGGAACAGATAGACGTCGGTGCCCCGCGCGATTCCGGCGAGCGCCACCGCCGGCGTCACCACGCCGAACACCACCAACAGCGCCGCGCCGGCCACCGCCCACAGCGCCTCCGGCGCATCGAACGGCCGCAGGATCACGCCGCCGACCGCGAGCGCAGCGACGATCCAGGTCAGCAAGTGGGAGGACATGAGGGGTACTTCTGTGCCGTTCGCCCGATCCTTCGCGCGAGTTAGGCAGTAACATGGAAGTGGGCAAGGGGATGGCCCGCTTTGCTCCCGCTGCTCCGATTTGCGGACAAACCAGTCTGGATCGTCTTGTTTCAATGAGGTCGACGGTTGCGCTAACACCCCCTCGCAACTATCATGTTTCTTTTAAGTCTGAGGGAGACGTCGAGTGTGGATAAGCGGCAAACAGAACTGGAGACAGATATCCAGGCTGTGGAGATTGATCGGCAGTGCGCGCGTTCCAATCCTTACGGACTTACGTCCAGCCTCGTGGCCAAATTGGCGCGAGGCATTCAAGGAGATATTCGTAATATTGTTCTTTAGCCTTATGCCATTGTGGTTGGGCTTGGTTATTATAAATCTCCTGACCATTGCCAGTGGTGCATCCGAATTCATTACAAATTTTGCCTCTAGCTCAGATCT
>JASHXZ010000857.1 GCA_030043285.1 Xanthobacteraceae bacterium
CCGTCACCGAGTCCAAGGGCGACCTCGGGCTCGTTCCGGCGTTCGCCATTGCCGGCGCCGGCCCGTGGTGGGCGGCACTCGAATTCGACACCGCGCCGAAAATCATCGCCCGGCTGCCGTTCGTCGAGCGCGCCGACCATCCGGCCGCCATGCCGGTGTTCGTGGTGTCGCGCGCCGCCGCCGACGCCATGGTCACCGAGACCGAGCTGTGGAGCATGCGGGTGTCCGGCTGGCGCGCCGTCTCGGCCGGCGCCGTGGCGGCGACCGCGGAGGTTATCGCGGTGCCGGACCGGGCGTTCGACGGCGCCGGGCTCCTGGTTTCCGTCCCCCGCGGCGGCATCGATGCGGTGCGCCAGGCGCTGGTCGGCATCGGCACCTCGATCCGCTCGGCGGCCCTCGTCGGCAGCCACGCGACCCGCTATACGGTGCGCCCGTAATTGTCCGCCGCCGCGCCGCCACCCTGCCGCGGTGCGGGGCGGAAGAAGGAAAGAGATAATGTCCGCAACGCGTCCGATGCCGCGGCCCGGCGTGCTCGACATAGCGCCCTACGTACCCGGCAAAAGCAGCGCCCCGGGCGTGGCGAAGGTATTCAAGCTGTCGTCGAACGAGACGCCGCTTGGGCCGAGCCCGCACGCCATCGCCGCCTATAAGGCGGTCGGCGCGCATCTGGAGGATTATCCGGACGGCTCGGCCAGCGATCTGCGCGAGGCGATCGGGCGCGCCTTCGGGCTCGATCCCGACCGCATCGTCTGCGGCGCCGGCTCCGACGATCTGTTGAATTTGCTGGCGCGCGCCTATCTCGCCGACGGCGACGAGGCGATCCACACCACCCACGGCTTTCTGGTCTATCCGATCGCGACCCGCGGCGCCGGCGCGCGGCCGATCGTGGCGCCGGAAACCGACTACACGGCCGACGTCGACGCCATCCTGCGCGCGGTGACGAGCAAGACCAAAATGGTGTTCCTCGCCAACCCGAACAATCCCACCGGCACCTGCCTGTCGTTCGACGAGGTCAAACGGCTGCATCGCGGTCTGCCGCGGCACGTGCTGTTCGTCATCGACGCCGCCTATGCGGAATACGTGCGGCGTAACGATTATGAATCCGGCATCGAGCTCGTCGCCACCAGCGACAACGTGGTGATGACGCGCACGTTCTCGAAGATTTACGGCCTCGCCGCGCTGCGGCTTGGCTGGATGTTCGGCCCTGCCCACGTGGTCGATGCGGTCAACCGCATCCGCGGCCCGTTCAACGTCAACAGCGCGGCGATTGCCGCCGGCATCGCCGCCATCGAGGACATCGCGCACCAGGAGTACGCGCGCGAGCACAATACGCGCTGGCTCGCCTGGCTCTATGAGGAGATCAGCAAGCTCGGCTTGAAGGTGACGCCGAGCGTCGCCAATTTTCTGTTGATCCACTTTTCCGACACCAAGGGCCGCACCGCCAAGGACGCGGACGCCTTTCTGACCGCCCGCGGGCTCATTCTGCGTTACGTCGCCGCCTACAAATTGCCGAACGCCTTGCGGCTGAGCGTCGGCACCGAGGAGGCCAATCGGCTGGTGGTCGCGGCGCTGAAGGACTTTCTGAGTCAAAAATCATGACGCCGCTGTTCAAACGTTTGGCACTGGTCGGGGTCGGCCTCATTGGCTCGTCGATCGCGCGCGCGGCGCGCGCGCTCGACGTCGTCGAGGAGATCGTCGTCACGTCGCGGTCCGAAACCACGCGTCAGCGCGCCGCCGAACTGGGCCTGGCCGACTTCGTTACGGAAAGCGCCGCGGAGGCTACCGTCGATGCCGATCTCGTCATCGTTTGCGTGCCGATTGGCGCGTGCGCCGCGGTGGCCAAGGAGATCGGCCCTAAGCTGAAGCAGGGCGCGATCGTGTCGGATGTCGGCTCGGTCAAAAGCGCAATCGTGCGCGATATGGCGCCGCACATTCCATCTGGCGTTCACTTCATTCCAGGGCACCCGGTCGCCGGCACCGAACATTCCGGTCCCGACGCCGGCTTTGCAGAATTATTCGTCAACCGCTGGTGCATCCTCACGCCGGCGAAGGACGCCGACGCGAGCGCGGTCGAGCGGCTGTCGCAATTCTGGAAGGCGTTCGGCGCCAGCGTCGAAGTTATGTCGCCAGAGCACCACGATCTCGTGCTCGCCGTGACCAGCCATGTGCCGCACCTGATCGCCTACAACATCGTCGGCACGGCGTTCGATCTGCGCCACGTGACCGAATCCGAAATCCTCAAATACTCGGCCGGCGGCTTTCGCGATTTTACCCGCATCGCCGCCTCCGACCCGACCATGTGGCGCGACATCTTCCTCAACAACAAGGAGGCGGTGCTCGAAGTGTTGGGTCGCTTCAATGAAGATCTTGCGACCTTGACTCGCGCCATCCGGCGCGGCGATGGCGAGACCCTGTTCAACCTGTTTACCGAGCGGCGCGCCATCCGGCGCGGCATGGTGCAGTTCAAGCTCGACGCACCGGCGCCGAATTTTCAGCGCGCGGCGCCTGAAACGCCCGAGCCGCCGCTGCCGCGGCCCTACGCGGCTTCAGGCGACGATTAGATTCAGCCGCGCGCTTTCACCGCCAGCGCCTCAGTGACGGCGCCGCGCAGCATCGCCAGCGTGAACGGCTTGGCGATCACGTCGTGAATGATGGCGTCGAGACCCTGGGCGCGCTCGCGCTGATCGGCAAAGCCGGTCATCAACAAAATCGTCAGGTCCGGAAAGTCGCGCGCCGCCGCGAGCGCCAGCGCGATGCCGTCCATCACCGGCATGCGGACGTCGGTCAGCAAAAGGTCGAAACGGCCCTCTTCGCGCGTGAGCAGATCGAGCGCTTCGGCGCCGTCACATGCGGCTTCGACCTCATGGCCGTCGCCAGCGAGCGCCCGCGCACACATGACACACAGGGATTCTTCGTCTTCGGCGATCAGGATGCGGGCCATGATGTTCAGACCATGGCGTTCAGTGCGGCTCGGCGACGATGTCGCGGCGATTGATGAAGCGCACCAGCACGTCGGCGGCCTCGGGCGGCGGCGAAGCAAGCCGGGTGCGAAAGGCGACCGCCTGATAAGGCGCCAGCGTGGCGCGCGGCGACGCCGCGGTCCACGCATAGATTTCCTGCTTCGCGGCGTTGCGCACGGCGAGTTTCAGGCGTGGCACCTCGGCGACCGCGCCGGTGCTGTTGACGATGGCGCCCTCCACCACCAGGATCGGCACGCCCTCATGCTGCTCGGCCGTGGTGGTCACCGCGTCGAACACAAGCCCGCGCAGATTCACCGGCAGGCCGATCAGGGCGTAGAACGAGGCGGTCTGCGGCAGTACCCGCACGATGTCGCGGCGCCAACCGACGATGACGGCGTCGATGACGAGCAGCGCCAGGATTGCGGTCTGCAGCCGGGTCAGCGACCACACCGGCCGCCAACGCCTGGCGGTCCGCCGCGAGAAGCGCGCAGCGTAGCTTTCGATGTCATTTTGCGCCGGGGCCAAATCCTCCGCCGGTTCGGCCGCTTCGATGTCGATCGGCGGCCGGCCGGCATCGAGATCGACGGGCGCGATCGGCGGCGCGTCAACAGCCGGCGGCACGCTAGTCTCGGCCACAGGTTCGACTGCCTCGGCGTCCGGCGCCTCGGCCTCTTGGCCGGGCTCGGCATCGGCCGATTGGACCGACCATTCAGGCTGGTCTACGGCTTCGGCGACATCCTGCGGGCTGGCCGGCGCGAGGGCCTCCGCCGCGGCCAGAAGCCTTTCGGCGCGGCTTGATTCCGCGTGCCAGACCGTGCGGCAGCGCACGCAACGCACCTGCCGCCCGTTGGGCTCTAGCGCTGCCGGCTCGACATCATAGGATGAGGCGCAGGACGGGCAGACGATCAGCATCGGCGAATCAGGCCAGGCGGCGGTTTGGGCGACGCTTAGCACCCGATCCGTTAACGGATTGGAAACCACGACCGGCCGACTCGGCCGGGCGGGCTGCCCGCCCGGCGCCGTCTTTGGGGTGTTACAATTCGCTGCACGGGCGAATCGGCTGCGGCGGCGCCGGCGCAGCAGCGGTTCGAGGTTTGGAGGGACGGCGTGATCCTGTTCGAGAATGTCGGCCTGCGCTACGGGCTCGGCGGCGAGGTGCTGCGCGACCTCACCTTCCGCATCGCCGGCAACTCGTTCCAGTTCCTCACCGGCCCGTCCGGCGCCGGCAAGACGTCGCTGCTGCGCCTGTTGTTCTTGTCGCTGCGTCCGACCCGCGGTCTGATCACGATGTTCGACGAAGACACCGCGACCTTGAGCAAGGACGGCCGCGCCACGTTGCGGCGCCGCATCGGCATCGTGTTTCAGGATTTTCGGCTGCTCGACCACATGACGACCTATGAGAATGTGTCGCTGCCGCTGCGCGTGCTGGGCCGCGAGGAGGCCACATACCGGGCCGAAGTTGTCGAGCTGTTGCACTGGGTCGGGCTCGGCGAGCGCATCGATGCCTTTCCGCCGATCCTGTCCGGCGGCGAAAAGCAGCGTGCCGCCATCGCGCGCGCGGTGATCGCCCGGCCGCAGCTTCTGCTCGCCGACGAGCCGACCGGCAATGTCGATCCTAATCTCGGCCAGCGTCTGCTGCGGCTGTTCATCGAGCTCAACAAATCGGGCACGTCCGTCATCATCGCGACCCACGATATCGCCCTGATGGACGAATACGACGCCCGCCGCCTGGTCCTGCACGAGGGTCGGTTGCATGTCTACGACTGAACCACTCCACCGCAGGACCGAAGTCCTGGCCGAGCCGTGGGACGATCTGGAATTGGCATCGCTGGCCGCTCGCGGCCCGCGCATCGCCACCGCGATCGTGCCGAAAAGCTCGATCGCCGGAAGCTCGCTGATCGCCGTGGTGGCGATCATGACCTTTCTGGCCGGGCTGACCGCGGGTGCGGTGAGCATGGTGGTGAGCGCCGCCAGCGACTGGCGCTCCGACGTCGGCCACGAAGTAACCATTCAGGTTCGCCCGGCCAACGGCCGCGACCTTGACGCCGACGCGAGCAAAGCTGCCGACATCGCGCGCGCCGCCGCCGGGGTCGCCGACGTGCGCGTCTACACCAAACAGGAGTCGGCGCGTCTGGTCGAGCCGTGGCTCGGCAGCGGCCTGGCGCTGGACGAGTTGCCGATCCCGCGCATGATCGTGGTGCGGCTGCGCTCCGGCGAGCCGCCGGATTTTTCGGCCCTGCGCCAAGCGCTGGCGGCGCAGGTGCCGAGCGCCACGCTCGACGATCATCGCCGCTGGATCGACCGCATGCGCGCCATGGCGGGCACCGCGGTTGCGGCCGGAATCGGCATCCTGTTGCTGGTGCTGGCAGTGACCGTGCTCTCGGTCACCTTCGCAACGCGCGGCACCATGGCGGCGAACCGGCCCATCGTCGAGGTGCTGCACTATGTCGGCGCGACCGACGCCTTTGTCGCCGGCCAGTTTCAGCGTCACTTCCTGGTGCTGGGCTTCAAGGGCGGCGGGATCGGCGGCGGCGCGGCGATCGTGCTGTTCGGGGTCATCCAGGCGATGAATGCCTGGGTGGCCGGCACGCCGGGCGCCGACGAAGCCGAGGCGCTGTTCGGCAGCTTTTCGCTCGGCGGCGTTGGTTATCTCGCCATCTTTGCCGAGATCGTGCTGATGGCATTGGTGACGGCGGTGGCCTCGCGGCTCACCGTCAATCGCACCCTGGAGCGCGTCGACTGACCGGCGCGCGCCCGCTTCACACCCCATGCAACTTGCGCCCGGAGTGACATTGAGTATGCAAGACGTAAGACGCATGGATCCGAACCGGACAGACGCTAGGGGACGCGCGCGCCGATGAGCAGCCTCAAGACCGCTGTGCGAACGCGGCGATTGCGTTCGGTCGCGTTGCGTCTCGCCGCGCTCGCTGCGGCCGCGCTCGCGATCGGCTTCGCCGTGTTCGTCTGGCACCTGCCCAGCCGGCAAATTGCGCTCGACCGCGATGCCGACGGCATCGTGGTGCTGACCGGCGGCACCTCGCGGGTGAGCGACGCGCTCGAACTTCTCGCCGCCCATCGCGGCAAACGTCTGCTCATCACCGGCGTCAATCCGGGCACGACGACGGCAGACATCGCGCGCGAGAACCCGGACTACCGCAGCCTCCTGACCTGCTGCGTCGATCTCGACTATTCGGCGATCAACACGCTGGGCAACGCCACCCAGGCGCGGCTGTGGGCCACGGATCACGGCTTCCGCTCGCTGATCGTCGTCACGTCGGCCTACCACATGCCGCGCGCGTTTTCCGAGCTCGAACATCAGCTGCCGCATGCCACGTTGATCCCCTTCCCGGTGCTGTCCGACCGCCTGCGTATCGAGCCGTGGTGGTCGAACAGCGACACCACCAAGGTGGTGGTGTCGGAGTACTTCAAATTCCTTTTCGCCCAGGTGCGCATGCAGTTCGACAGCGTTCCGGCGGACAG
>JASHXZ010000858.1 GCA_030043285.1 Xanthobacteraceae bacterium
TGCGGTTATTGGCAAATTGCTGGCGCGATTGCTGGGTGACGCGGGCGGTGCGCGGCTGGCGCGCGGCGACGTAAGTTGCAAGCGCTAAGTCGACGTCGTCGTGCTGCGCCAGCGTGCTGGCGAGCACGTAGCCGTCCTCGATAGCCATGTTGGCGCCTTGCGCCAAGGTCGGCATGGTCGGATGCGCCGCATCGCCCAGCAGCGTGACGCGACCGCTTGTCCATTGCGGCAGCGGATCGCGGTCGTAAATGCCCCATTTGAACACATGCTCGACGTGGGTGAACATGCCGAGCAGCGCCTCGTTCCAGCCGGCCTTGGCGGCGATCAGTTCGTCGCGACTCGACGGCGCCGACCAGGACTCCTCGACCCACTCGTCGGTGTAATGGCCGCCGAAAATGTTGAGCGTGTCGCCCGCCCCGCCGATGGGGTAAGTAATCACGTGACCGTTCGGGCCAATCCAGCCGACATATTCGCCGCGCGCGAGCGCGACGGCACCGCTCGGACCTACTCGCGTCGGCACGCAATCCATCGGCACCATGGCGCGCCACGCCATCATGCCGGTGAAACGCGGCGCATCGGCGCCGAATTTTTGGGCGCGGATGGTGGAGCGAATGCCGTCGGCGGCGATCACGATATCAGCCTCGGCTTGCGTCCCGTCGGCGAACCGCGCGACGGCGGTGCCGTTCGCCGTATCGGCGCCGACACAGTGCGCCGAAAGCCGCAGCGGCACCTCGCCCACCGCTTCGCGCAGCATGGCATGAATGTCGGCGCGATGCGCCGTCATGTAGGGCACGCCAAACTTTTCCAGATAATACCCGCGCATCGGCTCGCGAAAGCGCAAGCTCGCGTCGTCCCACTTGAGCGAAACCATGTCGGTCGGCTCGAACGCGTTACGGCGCAGCGCATCGCCGAGGCCGAGCGCGCGCAGCACGCGCACGCCGTTCGGCCCGATCTGCAGGCCGGCGCCGACCTCTTCAAGCTTTTCCGCGCGCTCGAAAATCGCCACCTCAAAGCCGCGCGGGCGCAGCGCGCACGCGGCGGCGAGCCCACCGATGCCGGCACCGATTATGACGACGCGAAGAGGCCGCCTTGCTTCTGCTCCCATGCGTCGATGATGCCATGGAAGCATCCATAAGGTCTGAAGTTTTTGCCTCCTCCTACAGCGCCTCGACCGTAACGACCCCGGTCACCGCCTTGATGGCGCCGGCGATCTGCGGCGAGACTTTGAAGCGGCCTGGCAGCTTGACTTCGACCTCGCTGCCGTTCTGCAAGAGCAGCACCATACTGACTTCGCCGTCGCCGGCCTCGGCGCCACCGCCGTTGCCATTGCGGGCAGCGCCGTTGCGCGCCGGCTCGAGGCGGCGAGCGACGCCGGTCAGCGGCTCCTCGCCGCGCAAAAATACGCGCAAGCCTTTCTGCGTGCGCGCCGCCGCTTCATCGAGCGGTTCGACCGATTGGATGCGCGCGCGCACCTCCTCGGCCTGCACCTCGGCGCTGAGCAGCAGCAGCACTGCGGTGCCGGGCTCCAACAGGTCGCGATATTGCGCCAAACCTTCGGCGAACAGCACCGCCTCGTAGTGCGCGGTTGGGTCGGACAGGCCGATGATGCCCATTTTGCTGCCGCTCTTGGTGCGGCGCTCGGTGCGCGATACCACAGTGCCGGCGACCCGCCCGGCGCCGGCTCCCGCTTTCACCGCGCGGGAAAACTCGGTCCAGGATTGCACGCGCAGCCGCTTGAGCGCCGCCGCATAATCGTCGAGCGGGTGGCCGGAGAGAAAGAACCCGACCGCCTCGTATTCGCGCTGCAGGCGCTCCGCCGGTAGCCAGGCTTCGAGCGCCGGCAGAGCCAGCGGCTCGTGGGCGGCGGGACCGCCAAACAGTTCGGACTGACCGATCGTGGCGTCGTCGTGGCTGCGCTGAGCGCTGGCCAGCAGCCGATCGACGGCGGCGAACACGCGGGCGCGGTTCGGCTCCATGGCATCGAAGGCGCCGGCGGCGGCAAGCGATTCCAGCACGCGCTTGTTGAGCGCGCGCGGGTTGATGCGGCGGGCAAAATCGCCGAGATCGGCGAACGGCTTGTCGCCGCGTGCAGCAACGATACTCTCGACGGCTTGATGGCCGACGCCGCGCAGCGCCGCCAGCGCGTAGTAGATGACCTTGCCTTCGACCTCGAACTCGACGCCGGAGCGATTGATCGACGGCGGCTCGACCTTGATGCCGAGCCGTTCCGCCTCGGCGCGAAACTCGGCAAGCTTGTCGGTGCTGCCCATGGCGAGCGTCATCGACGCGGCCAGGAACTCGACCGGATAATTCGCCTTCAGATAGGCGGTCTGGTAGGTGAGTAGCGCATAGGGTGCCGAGTGCGACTTGTTGAAGCCGTAATCGGCGAACTTGGCGCAAGCCTCAAAAATCGCCTCTGCGTCAGCCGGCCCGATGCCGCGCTGGGCAGCGCCGCTGAGGAAACGCTCGCGCTGCTTCTCCATTTCGGCGCGAATCTTCTTGCCCATGGCGCGGCGCAGCACGTCGGCTTCGCCGAGCGAATAACCCGCGAGATCCTGCGCGATCTTCAGGACCTGTTCCTGATAGGTGATGATGCCGAACGTATCGACGAGGATCGGCTGGAGCTTGGGGTGCAGGTAGTCGATCTGCTCGTGGCCGAGCTTGCGCGCACAATAGGTCGGGATGTTCGCCATCGGTCCCGGTCGGTAGAGCGCGACGAGCACCACCAAGTCCTCGAAACGATCG
>JASHXZ010000859.1 GCA_030043285.1 Xanthobacteraceae bacterium
GTGATGACCAAGACGCACGCCACCGGAGCCGCAACAACCTATGGGCAGCGCTATCTGCTGCGGATGATCTTCAACATCGCGATTTTCGACGACGACGGGAACGGCGCCAGCGCACAGGGGAAAGCCGTCACGACCGAACAAATCGCCGAATTGAACGATCTCGCTGAGCGCGCCGAGGTTGACAAAATCCGCTTCTGCCAATGGCTGGGAGCGGAAAGCCTCGCGGCATTGTCACCCACGCAATATCGGAAGGCAAGACAGGCGCTCGAAGATCGCATCAAGAAACAGGCGAGGGCTTCCTGATGATCGAACGTTTCGATTGCCCGCAAGGGTCATCCGAGTGGTTTGCCGCGCGTCTCGGGCTGCCGACCTCCAGCGAATTTGCGACCGTGTTGGCAAAGGGGAAAGGCGGTGCGCCGAGCTTGACCCGCGACCGCTACCTGCGGACGCTGGCGGCCGAGATCATCACCGGCGAGGCCGGCGAGTCCTTTGTGACACCGGCAATGGAGCGTGGCAAGATGATGGAGACCGAGGCCCGTGAGCTGTACGGCCTCATCCATGATGTAGAACCTGAACTCGTCGGTTTCTTCAAAAACGGACGCGCTGGCTGCAGCCCCGATGCATTGCTTGGCGACGCCGGCTTGCTCGAAATCAAGACCAAGCGCGGAGACATTTTGATCGAGGTCCTGCTTCGCGACGAATTTCCGGCCGAACATTGGGCACAATGCCAGGGCGCTTTGTGGATTACCGAGCGGGAATGGATCGACTTGGCTTGCTATTGGCCGGGCCTGCCTTTGTGGGTTCAGCGCGCCTATCGCGATGAATCCTATATCAGAGCGCTCGCGGCTGAGGTCGAGCGGTTCAACGGCGAACTGGACGCGATCGTCGAGCGCGTAAGGTCATACGGTGTAGCCCCGAAAGCGGTAGTGCGCACCGCGCCGGAGCGGAGCGCCGCGCAGTGAAATTCCTGGCCGCAAAACATCTAGGCTCACTGCGCCCGGTCGATGCGGCCGGCGAAGAAATCCTGCACCGGCTCGGCAACGGTCAGTTGGTCGAGATCGAGATCAGGCGTCCGCGCAATATCCGGTTCCACCGGCTCTATTTTGCGCTCGTGACGCTCGTGTGGGAACAGCTTGACGAAACCCGTTATCCGACCCCCGAGGATTTGCACGAGGCCATCAAGATCGCGGCCGGGCTGCGCAGGCGGATTGTCCTTCCCGACGGCACGATTGGATTCATCCCTGGCTCGATTGCCTTCCACAAGATGGACGACACTGAGTTTTCCGCCTTCTTCGATCGCGTCTGCAATCTGGTCGCCAAGCATTTCCTGCCGGGCGTGACCGATACCGAATTGAAGGCCGAGGTCGAGATCATGATTGGGGCCACCGTTGAGGCTGAACAGCGGCGCCGCGAGACCACAGCAGAAGGTGTGCCATGAGCAAGATCGATCGACGCCTAATAGAACATGTCGCCGCCTGTCTCTGCTGGGCAGAATGGTCGTCGCTTGATGATCGCACCGATGACCCGTGGACTTATTGGCAGAGCGTAAGTGCGGAAGCGAAAACCCGCTATTACCGCGACGCCAGACACATCGCCGCAGCAATGCGCCCGCACGGCGGATATGTAGTTGTGCCACAACACGCTACGGCAGAAATGCGTGAGACGGCGCTGAATGCTGCCCGCGGACTTCGGTCGGCGACCGGTGCAGCAGATGTCTGGGATCAAATGGTCGACTGTGCGCAAGACGAAATGAAATGGCGCAGCGGCGACGTGGATCCTGAAGATCGCCCCGCGGGCGCCATTACTCAGGTAGTCGAGGGTGCCCCGCAATGAGCGACTACGAAGCGTTCATGCGTATTCGGTTGTCGCACAAAGGAGGTAGATGTTGATGTCAGATTTTAACATTCTCATCGCCAGACTTCGCGACCCGAAGGAACGTGAAATGTTTCTCGAAGACGATCTGCATTGGTTAGTTGTCTGGCGTGAGTGGGAAAACATTGGCGGCTTTTGGCGCAGACATAAGGCTACAGGAAAGCACGAACAATATGCTTCGATGCCAGCGCTTCACTATCTCACATCGCTAGATGCTGCTCTGATGTTGGTTCCTGAGCATTTTAGCTACGAACTAACTTATTCAGCAGCGGGCCACGGCGCAATGCATCGAGCGCGGCTTTGGGATTGTCGACGCGGACCTCTTATGTTCAATCCAGAAAATGAATGGAATGCCGAAGCCGATACATTGGCGCGCGCAGTCTGCATAGCGAGCCTTATGGCTAGGAATAGTGACTGTGTGTACTAACCGGATGGGCACGGAAGCGTTGATCGCCGAGCTTGAGCGTACTGGCAATTACCGGGTGTTGAGACGCCTTCAGCCGCCGCTTGTGTCAGCCCCCGAGACGGCAGCATTCGGCGCCCTCGGTATCGTGATCGATGTCGAGACGACCGGGCTTGATCCCGCGGCCGATGAAATCCTCGAGCTGGCGATGCTGCCGTTCCGCTACAGGCCAGACGGCACGATCTGCCACATAGGAACGACTTTTCGGTCATTGCGACAGCCCAGCCGCCCTATTCCCCCCGAGATGACGGCTATTCACGGGTTGACGGACAAGATGGTGGCCGGGCATCGGATTGATGCGAATGAAGTAGCGGGCCTGATCACTAGCGCGGGGCCAATCATCGCCCATCATGCAGACTTCGACCGTCGGTTCTGCGAGCGCTTGATCCCGGCCTTTCGTGATCGACCTTGGGCTTGTTCCCGATCACAGATCGATTGGCGCGCGGAAGGGTTCGAGAGTACGGGCCTCGGCTATCTGTCGCTCGCCAGCGGCTTCTTTTACGACCGGCATCATGCGGATACCGACTGCGCCGCACTGTTGGAATTGTTGCGTCGACCGCTTCCGGTGTCCAAAGTTCCGGCTCTCGCCCGATTGCTTGAAACCGGCCGCAAGCCGACCTTTCGCATCTACGCCGAGAACAGTCCTTTCGAGCTAAAGGACGCGCTGAAGCAGCGCGGCTATTCGTGGAACCCCGATCGAAAGGTCTGGTATTTCGACGCGGCGGACGCCGAGCCCGAGATCGGCTGGCTGCGCGAGAACATCTATCGCGGGCGCCCGGTCAAGCTTCCGGTTCAGAAGATCACGGCTTTCACGCGCTTCTCCGATCGGGTGGAGGCGCAGACGTGATTCCGCGCCGACTGAAACGAGAAAAGATGGGTTGTCGCGATGCCGAGCGCCGCATTTTCCCAACGCACCGCGCTTTTGTGCGCCGGCACGCTTGCTCAATCAAGGGCTGCGACCGGCAGCCGATCGAGTTCGCGCACCTGCGCACCGCAGCGAATTCCGGTGTCGGCCTCAAGCCCGGCGACGAATTCGGCATCAGCCTATGCCGGGAACACCACAGACGCGGCCATGAAATCGGGCATGACGCGATGGCCCGCGAGAACGGCATGACGCTTGACCAGCTTTTCAGGATCGCGGCCGAGTTTGCCGCCAAATCGCCCGATCGGGCGCTCCGGCAGGACGGGCGACGCCGGGAAGCTGCCGATGACTGAACCTTCCCACGCGATCTTCGACCAGCACACGGCCATCCTCGG
>JASHXZ010000860.1 GCA_030043285.1 Xanthobacteraceae bacterium
ATTCCCGCAGCGACGCGGTTACAGGGAATCTTTTTCTGGGATCTGTTGGTCTACCTGCTCGAGGGATTGATCTTTCTGGTCACCGGGCTGCAGATGCGCACGCTACTCGATCGGATGGGCAGCGTGCTGAGCGGCCCGATCATCGCGGTGCTGGTGGTTTTCGCGGTGGTGGTGATCGCCCGTTTTATCTGGGTCTACCCCGCCGCCTACCTGCCGCGTTGGCTGAGCAAGGCGATCGCGCGACGCGACCCGCTGCCGTCTTGGCAATCGATTTTCTTTCTCGCCTTCGTCGGCGTGCGCGGCGTGGTTTCGCTGGTGGCTGCGTTGGCGCTGCCCCTGACCACGATCGCCGGCGCGCCGTTTCCGGATCGCGATTTGATTCTTTTCGTCACTTTCGGACTGATCGTCATTACCCTTGTCGGCCAAGGGGTGCTGTTGCCGAGCCTGGTGCGCTGGCTTGGCCTCTCGCAGCACGCCACGGCCGAGCGCGAGCAGGAACACAACGCTGAACTTGCGGTCCGCTCGCAGGCGCTCGAGAAGGCGCAAAGCAGACTAGAGGAGCTCTCCGCCGACGGCGCAATCTCACCGGAGGTGATGGCGATCCTGCGGGCCCGGCAGGACTATCGCTTCGGGCGCTTCCCACGAAGCTTGACCGAAGGCGCCGAAGCGGCAGCGGCCGCAGCCGACATCAGGATCGAACTGATCGCCGCCGAGCGCGACTACATTTACCAGATGTTACGGGAGGGCCAGATCACCGACGAAGCACGGCGCCGGCTCGAGCGCGACCTCGACCTGGAGGAGGCGAGCATCGCGCTGAACAGGGAAGAAAGCCTCGCGCCGCCGCTGTAGCGATAACCCTGTTCTTTGTCGACGACTCGCTGCCTTCTGTATTCGGCAGACCTCATCCGCGGCCGCCCGGCGCCACCGCGCGCGAAGGTTTAGCGGCCTATCATGGCCCACCGCCCGAGAATGTCTCCTTAAACAGCCGCATCCACTTGTCCTGCTGGTCGAGGAATTTGGCGACGTCGAGCAGACCGACTCCGGGCGGCGGTTCGGCGATTGTGCGGTTGGTCGGCACGTTGCCGCGCTCGGCGAGGATGCGTTCGCCGTCGGTGAGATAGAAATCAAGCAACAGCAACGCTGCATTGGGGTGCGGGGCCTTGGCCATGGCGCCGATGCCGGTTGGTAGCGCAAAGGCCGGCGGCAGCACGATGCCCCCGACCGGGGCGTCGCGCTCCTTCAGCGCGGTGACCCGATAGCCATAAAGATTGAGCGCCAGCGGCACTTCGCCGGCGACCACCAGATTGGACAACAGCGTGTGGCCGCGACGCACCGAGATGCCGTTGGTCGCCGCGATTCTTCGAAACAGCGCGACCGCCTTGTCTTGCCCCATCGCATCGGCAACCGCCATGAACCAATTGGCGTCGTCAGCCTCGTTGCTGATGCCGAGCTTGCCCTTCCATTTCGGGTCGGCGAGATCCTGATAGCTTTTCGGGACATCAGCCGGCTTGATCAGCGTCGTGTTGTAGGCCGCGGTAAAAACGCTGAGCCGATCCGCGATCCAGCCGCGATGCGGCACCACTGCTCCGGGCATGAGGTCCGCAAACACGGGCGAGACAACCTCGGCCAACAGCCGTTCGCGTTCGAGCCCCTCCATGGCGTTGCCGGCGGTCTCCGCCAGATCGGCATCGTACCGGCCGCCACGCGCTTCAGTCACCGCACGGCGCAGAATGTCGTCCGAGCTGCCGCGCCACAGCCGCACCTGCACGCCGTATCTTTTCTGAAAGGCGTCGACGATGGCGTCGGTGTCGGCGATCACCGCCGACGAGTAAAGCGTGACGGTGCCTTCTTTCTTGGCGCCCTCGATCAGCCGCTGCGTGCGATCCGGCCCGGAATAATGCGCCAGCTCCGCTAGGGTCTGCGCCTGCACGGACGCGGCAAACACAAGTAGCACACCGATGGCCACGCAGAATTGGACGATCCGGCCGCCGATCCTCATCATGCGGCTTTCGGCGGCAATTGCCCGACCTCGGCGGCGTAGACGTCGTCCATGCGCGGCGCAAGGCTGTGGCGCGCCAGCGCGTCGGCGAACAGCTGGCGCACCTTCGGGTGTTCATCGGCGTAATCGATCTGCGTGCCGCCGAGCCGACGGCTGATCCACGAGATCGGCACGCCTTGCATGTTGCGCGGCGACCAGTGCTTGAAGGCGAGATAGCGCGCCGGCGTCGGGCCGGAATTGAAATGCTGGTGGAACCACATGTTGGGCGGCACCACCAAGGTGCCGACCTGCCATGCGAAGCGCTGCGGCTCTTCACCCTCCGGCCACATCAGCGAGTAGCCTTCGCCGGACAGAATGATGACGTGGGCGCCCGGCCCGTGGGCATGCGCCTTCTTGTAGGTGCCGACCGGGAATTGCGAGATGTGGCTCGCGATGGTGCCGCGCGCCATGTTGAAACGGATATGACCGCCGCCGGCGCCGCGCTCCTTGGCGGAAATCAGCGGCAGGTTGACGGCGTCCGGCACGAAGTTGGTGCGCAGCAGAAAACCGTCCTGCTCGCCCTTTGAGGAGAAATAATCCGGCTCGCCGGAGAACCGGTTCTTGAAATCATAGGGGCAGTTGAAGATGAAATCGTGATCGTCGTAGCGGTTGATCACGGTCGGCGCGTTGGTGACGGCGACGAAGCGCACCGGCTCGCGGCCCGAGCCGTTGAAGTGCTGGTACCAGCAATTGAGCGGAATGGCGAAGATCGAGCCTTCCTTCCACTCGAAGGTGATGCGGGCGCCGGCATTGTTCCATACCGTGGTCGAACCGCGGCCGCCGAGGATCAGCAACATCTCTTCGTAGAGATGATGCGCCGGCTCGAGTTTTTTTCCGGGCGCGATCTCGCAGACATAACAATCGTTGGAAAAGCGCGACGCTTCGTGGTTGATGTAGACGCCGCTGCCGCCGCGGCGCGGCCAGGGCTTTACCTCGACGGTGCGCAGATTGGGCACGTAATGCGCGCTGGTGATGTCGAGCCCGTCGTTGCGCACGAAGCGCAAATAAGCCGAATCCTTTTCGACCTTGAATTTTTGCGCCAGCTCTTCGGAAGCGACGGCATCTTTGGCCACATTCTCCTCCCTATGATCTGGCTCAAGCTCTAGCAGCGGCTCGGTGGCCGCGCCAGCAGGCCCGGCAAAGGTTACAATGCGGTGGCAATGCCGAGCATCCTCAAAGCATCGAAAGCTACACCGTTGCGACGCATCGTAATCCGCTTGGCGATCGCGCTGCTCGTGCTGCTGCTGATCCCTTACGTGGTCGCGCCGTTCTACCGGGTGATCGATCCGGTCTCGACGCCGATGCTGTGGCGCTGGGCGACCGGAGCGCGGGTGGAGCGCATCGTCGTGCCGCTCGCGCGCATCGCGCCGGTCCTGCCGCTCACGGTCATTCTCGCCGAGGACGCCAGCTTCTGCCGCAACCGCGGCATCGATCTCGGCGCCATCCGCGACGTCTTGCAGCACTCCGACGACGATCTCGCCATCTCGCGCGGCGCCTCCACCATCACCCAGCAGGTCGCCAAGAACCTGTTCCTGTGGCCCGGCCGCAGCATCGTGCGCAAGGTCTTGGAGATACCGTTGGCGCTGTGGCTCAACCTGGTGCTGCCCAAGCGCCGCGTCATGGATATCTATCTCAACGTCGCCGAATGGGGCCCAAACGGCGAGTTCGGCGCCGAGGCAGCGGCGCGCTATGCGTTCGGCATTTCGGCCCGCGATCTCGATGCCCTGCAAGCCGCGGAACTCGCCTCTATTCTGCCGAATCCGGTCCTGCGCAGCGCCCGCCATCCGAGTGTGCTGGTGCGGCAGCTCGCCGCCCTACACCTGCGCCGGGCCGCCGCGAACCCGTCGCACGACTTCTGCCTGCGCGCCCACTAGCGCCCACGGCATCGTTCTTCTATAAGCCCGCCACGCCCGAATATCCGGAACGAGGAGTACGTCCCCATGGCCGTGCCGAAACGAAAAACATCGCCTTCCAAGCGCGGCATGCGCCGGTCGGCCGACGCGCTCAAGGCACCCACCTACATTGAGGACAAGGGTTCCGGCGAATTGCGCCGGCCGCATCACATCGATCTGAAGACCGGCATGTATCGCGGCCGCCAGGTGCTGGCCAAAAAGTCCGAAGCGTAAGGTCGCCTGGTCGAGAGCGGATCGAGGCTGCCGGTAGGTAGGACTGCAGCGCCCTTACAACGAACGCGACACAACGTCTCCGGCATGACTAGGCCATTGG
>JASHXZ010000861.1 GCA_030043285.1 Xanthobacteraceae bacterium
GAAATCGAACGGCAAGTTCCTGTAGAGGGTTGCATCTATCGCATTCCTTGAACCCGCCAGGATCAGCGTGCCGCCGTCGGGCCGCGCCTCGACCACGGCTTCGGCGGCGAGATTGCCGCCGGCGCCCGGCCGGTTGTCGATGACGACCGGTTGACCCAGTCTTTGCTGCAGCGGCTGCGCGATCAGCCGCGCGGAAATATCAGCGACGCCGCCTGGCGGGAGACCCACCACAATGTGGACGGGCCGCGAAGGAAATGTATCCGCTCTTACAGCACAGGGAACGATAGGCGATGCCGCTGCCCCCGCCGAAAGCAACAAGAACTTGCGGCGAAGGAGATTCATGCTGACCGTTCTTATCGCAGACTCATTTCCTCACCCTGAGGTGCTCGCGCGGAGCGCGAGCCTCGAAGGGCGAGGCCCGAGCGCCGGGGCCTACATCCTTCGAGGCTCGCTTCGCTCGCACCTCAGGATGAGGGTCGAGGTTGAGTGCGCTGGTATGATGATGCGATCATGATGATGAAACGGAGCAGCGCCCTTGCCGCCATTTCGCAGGCGTGCGCCATCCGGGTTACAAGCTGCGCGTCATTGCGAGCGAAGCGAAGCAATCCAGTGCGGCGCCGCCGTGCTGGATTGCTTCGTTGCTTCGCTCCTCGCAATGACGATTGACATCAATCCACCGTCGCGCCGGAGAATTTGACGGCCTTCGCCCAGCGTGCCGTGTCGGCGGCGACGAAGGCGTCAAGCTCGCTCGGGCTCATGATCATGGGCTCGGCGCCGAGCTGGCGAATGCGGTTCGCGATGGCGGGCTCGGCGAGGCTCGCGTTGACCGCTTTGTTGAGGATCGCGACCGTTTCTGCCGGCGTTGCCTTGGGCGCGCCGAGGGCTTGCCAAGAGATCACCTCGTAGCCACGGACGACTGAGGCCAGCGGAGGAATTCCTGGCAGAGCCGGCCATCTTTTCGAACTCGTGACCGCGAGCGCCCGCAGCCGCCCGTCGCGGATAAAGCCGATCGATTCAGATAATTGGCCGAGCATCAGCTGCGTGCGGCCTGCCACGAGGTCGGCCATCGCCGCCGCCCCGCCGCGATAAGGCACGTGAACCATTGAGAGGCCGGCCATCATCTGGAACAGCGCGCCCGCCAGATGCGACGCCGTGCCGCTTCCGCCAGAAGCCATATTGATCTTGCCGGGATTGGCTTTGGCATAGCTGATTACTTCCGCGACGCTTTCGGCCGGAAACGCAGGATTGGTCACCATCACGAGCGGGCCTTGCAGGATGCCGGCCACCATCGCGATGTCGCGGATGAAATCGTAAGGCAAATTCTCGTAGAGGCTCGCGTTGATGGTGTTATTTGCGCCCACGAAGATCAGCGTGCCGCCGTCGGGCCGCGCCTTGACCACGGCTTCGGTGGCGATATTGCCGGCGGCGCCCGGACGGTAGTCGACAACGACCGATTGGCCTAACCTTTGCTGCAGCGGCTCTCCGATCAGGCGCGCGGCAATACCTCCGACGCCCCCCGGTGGAAAACCCACAACGATATGGACGGGTCCCAGAGCAGGCGAATCCGCTCTTGCAGGACGCGTAACGAGCGGCCATGCCGCGGCACCGATCAAAAGCGGCAGAACCTTGCGGCGAACGAGATTCATACCGGCCGCTCTTATCGCTGACTCATTTCCTCGCCCTGAGGTGCTCGGCGCCCAGCGCCGAGCCTCGAAGGGCGAGGCCCAGCGCCGCGGCCTGCATCCTTCGAGGCGCGCCTTTGGCGCACACCTCAGGATGAGGGTTGAGATTGAGAGCGCTTGGTATGGTGATGCGATCATGATCACGAGGTGGAGCGGCGTCTTTGCCGCCATTGCGCAGTGAATGACGCTGCATATGCTGGATCAGCAATTTGGCGGACGGCGACGGGTCGCTGCCATAGACGAAAGCAATCGACGTGCGGCGCACCGGGTCGGTCGCGATGTTGCGAAAGACGACATTAGCAATGTTCATTGTTTTCATCAGATCCGGCACCACCGCGACGCCGTAGCCGAGGGCGACGTACGCTAGCACCGTCATGAAATCGTCGTCGCGCTTAACCACGCGAGGTATGAAATTGCCGGTGCGGGCGATGATTTCGATATGGCCGGAGAATCCCAAGTCAGCCTCGGGTCGGGTACTGACGAACGCCTCGCGCGCGAGCATCGCAGGACTGATCTCCTCGTGCCGCGCCAGCGGATGGTCGATCGGCAGCGCCAATGCCATGCCCCGGCGATAGATTTCGAAACCGCGGACGCCCGAGGGAAATCTGCGCGGCATACGCGTGAAACCGGCATCGAGCTCGTTGCGCAAAATTCCGGTGATCTGCGCCATCGGCACCAGCCTGCGCACCGTGATATCGATCGCTGGATGGGATAGCCGAAATGCGCCGATCCAGTTCCGCAGCAAGCCCGCGCCGGACACCACGAAGCCGAGTTCAAGGCGGCCCAGCTCACCGCGTCCGGCCTGCCGGGCACGCACCGCCGCCCCTTCCACATGGCGCAAAGCCTCGCGCGCATCGGCCAAAAAGCGCTGGCCTGCCTGGGTGATGACGACTTTGGTGTTGCCTTTTCGCTTCAGCAACCTCACGCCAAGCTGGCTTTCAAGTTTCTGGATTTGCTGGGTGAGCGTCGGCCCGGAGATACCGAGGCGCAAGGCGGCCTGGGTGAAATGCAGCTCCTCGGCGACCGCTACAAAATAGCGGAACAGACGGGTCTCGATGACGCTCATTTGTTAGGCCCCATTGAAAGAAAGTGCGCTGCACCTTTAGTGACCAAAAGCGCGTACGATCTTAGATTATGTACGTGAATTTTACAATCGAAAGCGTGAGTTTTACAAATAAAAAATTGTGCAGCGTGAGCGGCGCTATTGTGAGAGGCTATCCAGGAGCGCGGTGCAAGCCGCCCCTGGATTGCTTCGCTTCGCTCGCAATGACGAGCAAGTGGCGCCCTATTGGCCGCGGTTCTGCAGCGCTGCCACGCGCGTGACCGGCGGCGGGTTCCATTTGCCGGTGAGCGCGTCCGATCTTGGGGCGTAGAGGCGCATGGTCAAGTTGAATGGACCTTGCGGAGCTGGAAGCCAGTTGGCTTCCTTGTCGGCGCCGGGACTTTCGTTCTGGAAGTACAGATCGAGCGCGCCGTCCGCATTGTATTTGAACGGCATCCAACTGCTCACGGCGAACCGATTGAGGGCGTTCGCGACTTGGAAGCCTTGAGGGTCGTAGAGCGTGACCGACCAGAACGCGTTGGCCGGCGGCATATCGCCCTTGTCGAAGTGGAGCGCATACTTGTTCGCACCGTCGAGCGGCCTGCCGGCCTCGTCGCCCAAACTGAAGGGATAGATCGCATCCTCGGGCAGGTTCGCGCCGAGGCCGGCCTGGGCGACGAGGGCGCGCTTGAGGTAATAGTTGCCGTAGACGCCCATCGTATCGGTATTCATCGACCAGTAATTCGCGACGCGCGCCAGCGTCGGCAGCTTCCACGCCATCAATTGCTGCGCGTCCTGCGGCGCGCTCGCCAGGGCGTTCCGTATGGCAGGATCGACTTTCTGAACGTCGTAGCTCCTGCCGGGCTCGAAGCCGATCTTCTTCAACTGTGCGATCATCGGCTGGTCGGTGATGTGCGGCGGGATCACCTTGAGAAGCTCGGCCGCATAGCCGAAGAACTTGTCGGCGGGCATGGTGTCCACCTGGGTCTTCGGCGGTGTCTTCATGTCCACCGACGGATCAATCGTCACCGTGGGCGCCACGGGCGGCTTGCCCCACCGCGACAGCGGCGCGGTCTTGTAACCAGCCTGGATTTTATGCACCGCGTCGTAATCCGCCGGGCCGTCAGTCTTGGTACGGCCGATGATCCATACGATTGGCGTGGGCGCGTCGATCCGGGTCAGCCCGGCAGGAATGGTCCCGCGCCAGCCGGGAGGCGTCACGAGGAAGTTGATCGCCCGGGTGCCGGTGGTGCGCCAGCCCGGCGAGGCGAACACGTCCGTCCACATGTCGAGCATCGGCAACAGATAATAGCGGCCGCCGGTGTCCGGCGCCGACACGATCATCGGCTCCTTGGTCATGTCGAGCCAGGCAGGGGAATACAGCGTATCGAAGTTGGGTCGCACCACAAGCTTGAGGTCGGCGGTAGGATACGTCGGCACGCTGACGAACATATTCATCGGGCCTTTGGCGATCTCCTTGCCGGGCTGGATGTTGGTCGATTGCTGGCGCGTGATGTCCATCAAGATCAACGGATAGAAATACAGATACGCATCGCGTGCGATGGCGCGCGCCTCTTGTTCGTCGATTGCGGATGGCGTCGCCGCCGCCTGCGCGTGAGCCATGTTTATGTCGGTGGTCGATCGCAAAGCCGACGCAGCAACAAAAGCGCCGCTGGCAAGAAGAACATTGCGGCGGTTGAGTGAACCGCGCCGATCGCCTTCGTTTTTTGCATTCATGGCTGTTACCCTTCGCGGATGGTGCAGCGGGAACCGGATGCCTCGTTCAGAGACACCAACGGTCTATCGCAAGAGTTGAAGGTTATCTCGCTTTTTGGTGCGCGGCTGATATCCGTTGGTATCGCCCGCCACCTGTAAGTATCGCCAGCATCCGGCCGGACCCGTTGGCTCCTCGCAATGACGATGGGCTGAATCAGCTCGGCTTCATCATGCGGTGGCGCGGAGCTGACAAACTAATCCGCGCTACGTGCTACCGGACGGTAAAGCAGGCCCGCGACCAGAACGCCGGCGAGTGCACC
>JASHXZ010000862.1 GCA_030043285.1 Xanthobacteraceae bacterium
GTCGCTCACCATGGCGCGCAGGTGGCGGACCCGCACGCCGTCGGAAATCTCGACCTCGATATGGTCGTCGTCCACCACCTTGGTGACCTTGCCGACCAGGCCGCCGTTGGTCACCACGGTATCGCCGCGGCGGATCGCCTTGATCATCTCCTGATGCAGCTTCACCTTGCGCTGCTGCGGCCGCAGGATCAGAAAATACATGATCACGACGATCAGGATCAGCGGCATGAATTGCAAGATCGTGCTGCTGCTTCCGGCGCCACCGAATTGCGCGTATGCGGGGGTAATCAGCATTGCTCCTCCGGAGGCTGCCATGCAGGCGCGCCGGCACCGACGCGGGCCGATTTTGCGCGGAAATCGGCGCGGACTATAGCCACCATTGGCCTAATTGCAACGCGACTTCCGCCCTCCGCCGGTAGCCCGGCAAGGAACCGCGAGCGCCTGCGCTTGCGGGCATTTCGGCCCCCCGCTAAGGGGATGGCGAGCAGGATCGATTTCCAATATGGCCCAGTCTCCTCAACGTTTTAGGGGTAAGCCGGCGAGCCAAAGCGTCGCTGCGCCGGCCGCGGAGCTTTCGGGCGAAGGCTCCGCCGAAGCCCTGGATCGGATCGCCGCGGCCCTGGAACGGCTTGCGCCCCCCACCCCGCCAGCGCCCGATTTCACCGCCGCGGAAGCCTTCGTCTGGCACCCCGAAGGGCGCCAACTGACGCCGATCGGCCGCATCAACCGTGTCGACATGTCGCTCCTCAAGGGCATCGACCGCGTGCGCGATCTCCTGGTGGAGAACACCGAGCGTTTTGCCCGCGGGCTGCCGGCCAATAACGCCCTGCTCTGGGGCGCGCGCGGCATGGGCAAGTCGTCGCTGGTCAAGGCGGCGCATGCGGGGGTCGGTGCCGCGCACGCCCGGCCCGGGCTAAAGCTGATCGAAATCCATCGCGAGGACATCGAGTCGCTGCCGGAGCTGATGACTATGGTGCGCAGCGCACCGCAGCGCTTCATCGTGTTCTGCGACGACCTGTCGTTCGATGCCGAAGACACGTCCTACAAGTCGCTCAAGACCATGCTCGAAGGCGGCATCGAGGGTCGCCCGGACAATGTGATCTTTTACGCCACCTCGAACCGTCGCCATCTGATGTCGCGCGACATGGTGGAGAATGAGCGCGCAACTGCGATCAACCCCGGCGAAGCGGTGGAGGAGAAAGTGTCGCTATCCGACCGCTTCGGCCTCTGGCTCGGTTTCCACCGCTGCAGCCAGGACGAGTTTCTGGCCATGGTCGAGGCTTACGTGGCGCATTATCGCATCCCGCTCTCCGGCGACGAGCTGCGTCGCGAAGCCCTCGAATGGGCGACGACCCGCGGCGCCCGCTCCGGACGCGTGGCCTGGCAATACGTGCAGGATTTGGCGGGCCGGCTCGGGGTGAAGATGGAATCAGAAACGTGAAACACCGAGCTGTCATGGTCCGCGAAGGCGGACCATCCGGTAAACGCCGACCCGTCAGCGATTACTGGATCATCCGCATTCGCGGACGATGACATGACAAATCACGCGCCGCTGAGGAATTGCGCCGGATCGACCGGGGTCGCACCCTTGCGGATTTCGAAGTGCAATTCCGGGGAATTGACGTTGCCGGTGCTGCCGGAGTGCGCGATCACCTGACCGCGTTTGACGGTGTCGCCGCGCTTGACCAGAATTTCGCTGGCATGCGCGTAGGCCGTCACGTAGCCGTTGCTGTGCCGGATCAGCACCAGATTGCCGTAGCCTTTCAGCTCGTTGCCCGCATAGGCCACGGTCCCATCTTCGGCTGCCTTCACCGGCGTGCCCGCCGGCACCGCGACGTCGATGCCGTCATTCTGCAAGCCGTTCGGCTTGGGACCGAAGCCGGCGATCACGCGGCCGCGCACCGGCCAGCGGAAGCTCGGCAATGAGCCGACCGGCTCGGCGGCTTTTTGCGGGCTCTGCTGCGCTTCCGGCGGCACTGGGCTCGCTTTCCAGGCGCTATGGGGCGACTCGGCGTTGGCCATATCGCGCGGCATCGGCTGGGGCGCCGGCGCTGGTGCAGGCGGAGCCGGCTTGGCTTCGGCGTGCTGCGTTGAGTGCACGCCGGGAATGACGAGGCGCTCGCCCACCCTGACCATCGTATCGGCCGGCAAGTGATTGGCGCGTGCGATCTCGGCGACCGGCTTACTGTAACGCCGGGCGATGCTGTGGAGCGTCTCGCCCGGCGCCACCACATGGACGTTCGAAGAGGCCGACACCGCGGTTCGCGGCTCGGCTGGCACAGGCAGGGGCGCGCTCGCATTGGCGAAATGGCTTGCCGGCGGTTCGTAACCCACTGCGGTAGCAACACGACGCGGAATTACCAGATGCTGCCCCGGATGGAGCGTCGGGCTGGTCAGGTTGTTGGCCGACATGATGGCGGAGACCGGCACGCCGTGCTTGCGCGAAATGATCTCGAGCGTTTCGCCGGAGGCAACGACGATCGGCGTGCCGCCTTGCCACGTCCATTTCGGCGGCGGCGGAGCCGGCGGCGGCACTGAGCCGGTAATGTCATTGCTCGGCTGGTAGGATCCCATGCCGCGTCCGCCGCCCGAAACGCCGGTGTCGGCACGGGCGACCGGCGGGATCGGCCGGCTCTCGACATGGCTCGCTGCCGGGCGCGACTGGATCGAACCGGTCACCTCGCTGCGCGGCGGCGGCGGGCTTTCGGAGCCGAAACTGTCGTTGAAGCGGCCGGTATCGCTGCAGGCCGCTGCACCAAACCCGATTAATGAAATCGCAACCACTCGCGGCCAGAAGGCCGACCGACGCAACCCGCACATGGTTACTCGCTCGTACGCAACAAACGCTAGCGCGCGACTACACAGCAGTGCGGTAAACAGGCATTTAAGTATTTGAAGCGCTGTTTAATAAAATCGACCTGTGGCAAAACCGCTACAATGCCTTTCTATAATTCCTTTGCTTGGCCGCGCAGCAGCGGCACGAACCGCACCGCAATCAGTTCTTCACGTTCAAGCTCACCGTTGGGCAGCTTGGTCAGCTTGACGATGTATTGCGGGCCGTTGCGGGCACCGAGCGGCAGCACCATTTTGCCGCCCTCGGCAAGTTGGGCGACCAGTGCCTCGGGCACCTCTTCCGTCGCCGCAGTCACCATGATGCGGTCGAACGGCGCCCGGTCCGGCGCACCGGCAAAGCCGTCGCCTGCAATGACGGCGACGTTGGCATAGCCCAGCGTCTTCAGCCGATCGCGCGCGGCGTCGGCGAGCGTGCGATAGCGCTCGACGCTCACGACCTCGCGGGCGAGCCGCGACAGGACCGCCGCCTGGTAGCCGGAGCCGGTGCCGATCTCGAGGACACGGTGCTGCGGCCGCACCTCCAGCTGTTCGGTCATGTAGGCCACCACATAGGGCTGGCTGATGGTCTGGCCGCAGGCGATCGGCAGCGCCTGGTCCGCGTAGGCGCTTTCGGCGCAGTCGGCGGCAACGAAGTGCTCGCGCGGCACCTCGTCCATCGCCCGCAGCACCGCTTGGTTGCTGATGCCGCGCCGGCGCAGCGCGAGCTGAAACTCCATCCGTTCGACGTCGGCGGCTGGTTCGGCCACGCTTAGCCTCGGAGTTCGCGTTGTGGTCCTTTTTATCACTATGCCAGATGCCGCGATATCCGGTCCGGTCCGGCACGGCTGGACGGGATTCCTCCCACAAATAAATTTTCGCAACGCCGGAACAAATCAGCGGCTGAAGCGTTTGAGCCGCCGCAACAAAAAAGTGAGCGACGGGCGCCCGGCGTTGCGCTAGTATAGCACGCCGCGCATCGCCTAATTTCTCTCGAAGTCTTGCCGCAACACGGGGTGGAGATGACGGCCGACAACGATGCCGACAATGATACTGGCGCAGGCAAACGCGTCCTCGTCGTCGAGGACGAGCCGATGATCCGGCTTTTGCTGGACGACATGCTCGCCGACCTCGGCTACACCATGGCTGCCGAGGCCGGCAGGCTCGACGAAGCATTGTCGCATGCCAAAGACGGCGAGTTCGACGTCGCCATTCTCGACGTCAACCTCAACGGGCAACCGATCACGCCCGTAGTCGAAGTTCTGGTCAGGCGCGGCGTGCCGTTCGTGTTTGTCAGCGGCTATGCCCGGCGCGGCATCCCGGAGGCGCACAGCGACGTGCCGCTGCTGCAAAAGCCCTTCCAATCCGACGGGCTGGCGAGCGCGCTCGCCGCGGTGGCGGCGAAGACCGCGAATTAATCCTGTTTGTCGCCGCGGCCGAACAGCGCCGCGAGCTGCGTCATGTACGGATCATCCGTCATATCGAGCTTGAGCGGCGTGATCGAGACGCGCTGCCCGTCGAGCGCCGCCAGATCGGTACCGTCGGCGGCCGGAACGAATGCCTGGCGCACATAGCCGATCCAGTAATACGGATTGCCGCGCCCGTCGGTGCGTTCGTCGATATGCAGCCGCTCCTGGCGGCGCCGCCCCTGCGCCGTGACTTCGACGCCCTTGACCTCCTCGGGCAAACAATCGGGAAAATTGACGTTGACCAGAATGTCGTGCGGCATGCCCGCTTCGAGCACGCGGCGAATGATGTCGGGCGCAAATTTCAAGCTGGTCTGCCAATACGGCGCGTGGCCGTTGCGCGACTTGTAGGATTGCGACAGCGCCAGCGAGGGAATGCCGAGCACCGCGGCCTCCAGCGCGCCGGCGATGGTGCCGGAATAGATCACGTCCTCGCCGGCATTGCGGCCGCGGTTGACGCCGGAGAGCACGAGGTCGGGCACCTTGTCCTTGAGCAGATGACGCGCGCCCATGATGACGCAATCGGTCGGCGTGCCGCGCACCGCGAAGCGGCGCTCCGCCACCTGGCGCAGCCGCAACGGATCGTTGAGCGTCAGCGAATGGGAGACGCCGGACTGATCGAATTCCGGCGCCACGATCCAGACGTCGTCGGACAGCATGCGCGCGATCTTCTCGCAGACGTCGAGGCCCTCGGAATGAATGCCGTCGTCGTTGGTGATGAGGATGCGCATCTTAGTTCTCCCCCGCTTGCGGGGGAGATGGCGAGCGCGGCGAGCCAGAGGGGGCAAGTGGCCGACGCGCTTGCGAGAGCGTCACGGGCCCCCTCCCTACCCTCCCCCGCAAGCGCGGGAGGGATTTGCGCGCGCGGCGCAGCATGAGGCTCGCGTTCATTGTTTCTCGATCTTCTTGATGCCGCCCATGTACGGCGCCAGCGCTTCCGGCACGGCGATCGAGCCGTCCTCCTGCTGATAGGTTTCCATCACCGCGATCAGCGCGCGGCCGACCGCAACGCCGGAGCCGTTGAGGGTGTGCACGTGGCGCACCTGGCGCCCTTCCTTGGTGCGGTAGCGCGCGTTCATGCGGCGGGCCTGGAAATCGCCGCACACCGAGCACGATGAGATTTCGCGATAAGCGTTTTGCCCGGGCAGCCACACCTCGATGTCGTAAGTCTTTTGCGATGCAAAGCCCATGTCGCCGGTCGACAATGTCATCACGCGGTAGTGCAGATCGAGCCGCTTCAACACCTCTTCGGCGCAGGCCAGCATGCGCTCATGCTCGTCCTTCGATTGCTCCGGCGTGGTGATGGAGACGAGCTCCACCTTGGTGAACTGATGCTGCCGGATCATGCCCCGCGTATCCTTGCCCGCAGCGCCCGCTTCAGCACGGAAGCACGGCGTGCAGGCGGTATAGCGCAGCGGCAATTGCGCTTCGTCGAGGATGGATTCGCGAACGAGGTTTGTCAGCGGGACTTCGGCGGTGGGGATGAGCCCTCGCGATGCATCAAAAATCGCCTTTCGCGCCGCCTGAAAGGCGAAGACTGTTTCGCTTAGCTCTGGCATCGCTTTTTCATCTGGCGCCCGATCG
>JASHXZ010000863.1 GCA_030043285.1 Xanthobacteraceae bacterium
CGGAAACGCTGCAGGCTCGCCTCGCCCACAAGCCGATCATCGTGGCGCCGGGGGTCTACGACCCGTTCACGGCGCTGGTGGCGACCCAAGCGGGCTTCGCGACGCTCTATGTCTCCGGCGCCGCGATCGCCTACACCAAGCTCGGCCAGCCCGACATCGGCCTCGTCAGCATGGCCGAAGTCGCCGGAACCGTGGCCCGGATCCGCGACCGCGTCGCCGCGCACTTGATCGTCGATGCGGACACCGGGTTCGGCAACGCGCTCAATGTGGCGCGCACGGTCAAGGAGTTCGAGCGCGCCGGCGCCGATGCCATCCAGATCGAGGATCAGGATTTTCCCAAACGCTGCGGTCACCTCGAAGGCAAAACGTTGATCGCGGCGGACGAAATGTGCGGCAAGCTTCGCGCTGCGCTCGACGCACGGAGCCGCCGGCAGACACTCATCATCGCTCGGACCGACGCTGTCGCGGTTGAAGGTTTCGACCGCGCCGTGGAGCGGGCAAGGCGATATCGCGAGACCGGCATCGATATGTTGTTCGTCGAGGCGCCGAGGACGCGCAAGGACCTCGGCCGATTAACGACCGAACTGGGCAGTACCACGCCGCTGATGGCGAACATGGTAGAGGGCGGCAAGACGCCGCTGTTGTCGGCGGTGGAGCTGGAGGCGTTGGGCTTCGCGCTGGTGATCTTCCCCGGCGGCATCGTTCGCGCGCTCGCGCGCACGGCGACCGATTATTACGAGGCGCTGGCGAAGCATGGCACGTCCGAGCCGTTTCGCGGCCGCATGCTCGATTTCGACGGCCTCAACGATCTTATCGGGACGCCGGAAATGTTGGCGCTGGGAAAACGCTACCAAGCCTAGCTCGGAATCACGCGGGCGCGCACTGGACGCCAACGCGCGGGAGGGAAGGGGAGATATGTCGCAACCGTTCGATCTCATCATCAAGAACGTGCGCGTGGTGCGTCCGAAGAAGACGTCGGTGGATTGTCTCGATATCGGCATCAAGGATGGCAAGATCAGCCGTCTCGCGCCGGAACTCCAGGCTGAGCAAGGGCGGCAAGTCTTCGACGGAAAAAATCGCCTGGCTTTCCCCGGCTGCGTCGATGCCCACATGCATATCGGGATTTACGCGCCGCTTGCCGAAGACGCTGTTTCGGAAAGCAAGGCCGCGGCGATGGGCGGCGTCACATCGAGCCTCAACTATATCCGCACCGGTCATTATTACCTCAACCGCGGCGGCCCCTATCGCGACTTCATGCCCGAAGTGTTCAAGCAATCGGAGGGACGATTCTGGGTCGATTACGGCTATCACATTGCGCCGATCGAAGCGGCCCACATCGGCGAGATGAGGGATCTCGTCACGGAGCACGGCATCACCTCGTTCAAGATTTTCATGTTCTACGGCGGCTACGGACTGCATGGCCGCTCGTCGCATCAGAACGACTTCCTGATGATCGGCCCCGATGACCGTTACGACATCGCCCATTTCGAATTCATCATGCGTGCCGCCGAACGCTTGATGAAGGAATTTCCCGAAAAAGCGCCGTACATCAGCGTCAGCCTGCATTGCGAGCTGGCCGAGATTCTCAACGCCTATACGAAGATCGTCGAAGCGGACGGCAAGCTGACGGGGCTCGCTGCCTACAGCGCCGCCCGGCCACCGCACTCCGAAGGTTTGGCGATCTGGATCGCCTCTTATCTCGCAAACGAGACCAATTGCCTCAATGTCAATCTCCTGCACTTAAGCTCGCGCAAGGCGATCGAGGCGGCGTGGACGATGCAGCAGGTGTTTCCGCACGTCGCGTTTCGCCGCGAGGTGACTGTCGGCCATCTGTTGCTGGATACAAGTTGCGAATGCGCCGTCCACGCCAAGGTCAACCCGCCGATCCGGCCGCGCGAAGACGTCGAGGCACTGTGGCAAGCGGTGCTCGACCGCAAGATCGATTGGATCGTCAGCGACCACGCATGCTGTGCGGCGGAGCAGAAGTGGTCGAAGGACGATCCGACCAATATCTGGCTGGCCAAGGCGGGCTTCGGTGGCACCGAATATCTGCTCTCTGGCGTGATGAGCGAGGGCGGCCGGCGCGGCATGTCGTACAACCATATGGCTGAATTGCTGAGCTGGAATCCGGCGCAGCGGTTCGGCTTGCTCGGCAAGGGCGATATCGCGCCCGGCTACGATGCGGACATCGCTCTCGTCGATCCGCATGCGAGGTTCGTGGTGCGCGCGCAGGAATCGGAGTCCCATCAAGGCTATACGCCGTTTGAAGGCGTCGAACTGACCGGTCGGGTCACGGCGACGTTCTTACGGGGAGCGGCGATCTACAACGACGGCAAGATTGTCGGCCCGCCGCGCGGCGAATATTTGCGGCGGCCGCTCGGGTGAGGCGCCGACGTAAGAGCGCGAGCGGGATCCGCGCGGCTATCTGGCGCATCCCGCTCCCGCGCCGGCGATTTGCTTCGCGCCCACCGAGGCGTAGCATTGCGGCAGGTGTCGAGCTTGAGATGCAGCGGAGGCGATTATGACGGCGGTCAAAAAAATGCGCGGTGACGAGGACGCGCTTCGGCAGACCCACATGTTGATCGGCGGCAAGTGGGTCGACAGCGCGTCTGGCGAGGTGCTTGAAGTTGAGGATCCGGCGCACCGCCGTCCGATCGCCGTCGTGCCGCGCGGCCGTGCCGAGGATGTAGCGCGCGCGGTTCAGGCTGCGGCGGAGGCCTTTCCGGCCTGGTCGCGCACCATTCCGCGCGACCGGGGCCGGCTGCTCGCGCGCATCGCCGACGCGCTCGAGGCGCGGCTGGAAGAGTTGGCCCGCACAATTGCGCTCGAAACCGGCAACGCGTTGCGCACTCAGGCGCGGCCCGAAGCCAAGACGACAATCGATATCCTGCGCTACTTCGGCGGCCTGGGCGGCGAGCTCAAGGGCGAGACCATCCCGCTCGGCGAGCATGTGCTGAGCTACACCCGGCGCGAGCCGCTCGGCGTCGTCGGCGCCATTATTCCATGGAATGCGCCCGTTCTGCTGGCCGCGCTCAAGATCGGCCCCGCGCTCTGCGCCGGCAACACGATGGTCCTCAAAGCGGCCGAAGATGCATCGCTCGGCGTGCTGCTGCTCGCCGAAGTGTGCCAGGAGTTTTTGCCGCCCGGCGTGCTCAACGTGCTCACCGGCCTCGGCGAGGAATGCGGCGCGCCGCTCGCCAACGATCCGACCGTGAGCAAGCTGTCCTTCACCGGCTCGACCGAGGTCGGCAAGCTGATCATGCGGGCCGCCGCCGACCGCATCGTCCCGGTTTCGCTCGAGCTTGGCGGCAAGAGCCCCTCGATCGTCTTTCCTGACGCCAACGAGGATTGGGCGATCGACGGCATCATCGCGGCCATGCGATTTACGCGGCAGAGCCAATCCTGCACCGCCGGCTCGCGCCTCTTCCTGCACCGCGACATTTTCGATTCATTCCTCGAAGCGCTCGGCCAAAAGGTGAAGGCGCTCAAGATCGGCGACCCGCTCGACGAGACGAGCGACGTCGGCACCATCATCAACGAGAAGCAGTTCAGCAAAGTGTGCGGCTATGTCGAGGAAGGATTGCGCCAGCGCGAGGGGCGAGTCGTGATCGGCGGCCTGCCGCCCAAGGAGGGACCGCTCAGCGAAGGCTATTACGCGATCCCGACCATCTTCGCGAACGCGGCGAACGATTGGCGCCTGGCGCGCGAGGAGATTTTCGGCCCGGTGCTGGTCGCGATTCCCTGGACCGACGAGGCCGATGCGATCCGGATGGCGAACGACAGCCACTACGGGCTTGCAGCCTATGTCTGGTCGCACGACATCGGCCGCGCCTTGCGCACCGCGCACGCCATCGAGGCCGGTTGGGTCCAGGTCAACCAGGGCCTCGGCCAGAGTCCCGGGCACTCCTACGGCGGCTATAAGGAAAGCGGCATCGGCCGCGAGTTCTCGCTCGAAGGCATGCTGGAAAGCTACACGCAGCGAAAAAACGTCACGGTCAACTTGATGCGGTAGGTAGATTGCTCAACGCCACATGCTGCGAAGCCGCGCGGCGATGTCTACGGGCTTCGCCGTCGCCCTGCTTGCCGAACCGCTCTGGCGTGCCGCAATCGGCCAGGCGCTTTGCGCGAACAGCGCAGCGATCTTCTCGGTGATGAACCTGGTCCGCACCGCGTACATGTGGCGGTCGCCGTTGCCGCGTTGTTGGTGAGCAAAGAAGCGCTGCGGCACGATCAGGTGCAGATGATCCTTGGCGCGCGTCATCGCGACATAGAGGAGGCGGCGCTCTTCCTCGATCTCGGGCTTGCTGCCGACCGCGAGATCGGAAGGGATGCAGCCGTCCACGCAATTCAGCACGAACACCGACTTCCACTCCTGACCTTTGGCGGAGTGGATGGTCGACAGGATCAGGTAATCTTCGTCGAGCAGCGGCGCGCCGGCTTCATCGCTGGTTGCCGACGGCGGATCGAGCGTCAGTTCGGTCAAAAAGCGCTGCCGGCTCGTGTACGTGGAGGCGATCTGTGTCAGTTGCAGCAGATCCGCCTCACGGATCTTCGCATCCTCATACCGGCGTTCGAGATGGGGCGCGTACCAGCGGCAAGCGAGGTCGAGCTCCGCCGGCCATCCCACGGCATTGCTCCGGACAAGCCGCAACGCGTCGGCAAACGCCGGCCAATCCGCCGCACAGGCGGCGGGCACCCGGAAGTCGATGAGCGCATCCACGGGGCTGTGCACGGCCGCGAGTTGATCAAGCAGGCGCGCTGCTGTCGCCGGGCCGGCACCCGGCAGGATTTGGATGACGCGAAAACCCGAGACGCGGTCGCGCAAGTTTTCCGCAAAGCGCAAAAAGGCCAGCACATCCTTGATGTGCGCCGCTTCAAGAAACTTCAGCCCACCGAATTTGACAAACGGGATATTGCGCCGGGTCAATTCGATCTCGATCGGACCGCTGTGATGCGATGCGCGAAACAGCACCGCTTGCTGCTTGAGCGGAACGGCGGCCTCGCGATGCTCCAATATCCGCTCGGCCACGTAGCGCGCCTGGTCGGCTTCATCGCGCACGCAGACGAGCTGCGGGCGCTCGGCAGAGGCGCGCTCCGACCGCAGATTCTTTTTGTGGCGCTCCGTCGCAAGACCGATCACCGCGTTGGCAGCGGCAAGGATCGGTTGTGTCGAACGGTAATTGCGGTCCAGTGTGATGATATGGGCCGGCGGCGTAAAATGTTGCGGAAAATCCAAAATGTTGCGCACGGTGGCGGCGCGGAACGAATAGATCGACTGCGCGTCGTCGCCCACCACGGTCAGCCCCCGACCATCGGGCTTTAGCGCAAGCAGGATCGAGGCCTGCAGCCGGTTGGTGTCCTGGTATTCATCGACCAGAATATGGTCGAAGCGCGCGGCAATATCACGTGCGATTTCATCGACGTGCATCATCTGCGCCCAGTAGAGCAGCAGGTCGTCGTAATCGAGCACGTTCTG
>JASHXZ010000405.1 GCA_030043285.1 Xanthobacteraceae bacterium
GTTGAAACGCGCCACCGCCTCCCAGACAAGCGCCAGGATTACGAGCGGCAGGTAGCGAAACGCAGCGGAAGTCACGCCGCCTTCTCCTGCGCCTTGAGCGCCTCGACGCGCACCAGATCCCAGAGCTCGTCGACCTTTTCGACGAACTCCTTGCTGCGAAAGACGCCGGGGCTGCGATCGCCGAATTTGGTATCGACGATCGCCTTGATGCGGCCGGGCCGCGCCGACATCACGGCGACGCGGTCGGCAAGATAAACGGCCTCCTGCACGTCATGGGTGACGAACACGACGGTCTTGGGCGTGCGCTGCCAAATGCCGAGCAGCTCGGTCTGCATCAGCGAGCGGGTCTGTGCATCGAGCGCACCGAACGGTTCGTCCATCAGCAAGATGCTCGGATCGAAAGCGAGCGTGCGGGCGATTGCGGTGCGCTGCTTCATGCCGCCGGACAATTGCGACGGGTAGCTGTCCTCGAAGCCCTTGAGCCCGACCAGATCG
Source organism: Xanthobacteraceae bacterium (assembly GCA_030043285.1). Classification (GTDB taxonomy): domain Bacteria; phylum Pseudomonadota; class Alphaproteobacteria; order Rhizobiales; family Xanthobacteraceae; genus BOG-931. The sequence continues at coordinate 496 of JASHXZ010000405.1, forward strand.
ATGAAGGCCTGGGCGCGCTGCTCGCGCTCGCTGCGCGGCAGGCCCTGGCGCTCCAATCCGTACAAAATGTTGCCGCGCACGGTCTTCCAGGGAAACAGCGCGAAATGCTGAAACACGATGCCGCGATCCGGCCCGGGCGCGGCGACTGGCTTGCCCTCGACCACGATCTGGCCGGCCTCAGTCGGCAAGAACCCGCCGACCAGATAGAGCAGCGTTGATTTCCCGCAGCCCGAAGGGCCGAGCAGCGCCAAAAATTCGCGCGGCCGCACCTCGAGCGACACGTCGGCGAGCGCCAACACCGGCCGGCCGCGCGGCGGCCGGTAGGTGTGGTTCACCTTGTCGACGACGATCTGCGCTCCGCGATCCATGCCGTCCCCTATGCGGTCTCCAGGCCTCGGGCACGGTTTGCCAGTGCCGGCGGCCGACCCTAGCCGGTGTGGTGCGCGAGACCAAGCGAGGCGATGCCGCGGCTCTCGTCATAGTCGTTCCGGGGCGCCGCGCAGCGACGAGCCCGCAATCCATAGCCCGGGAATGACGGATTCATTAAAAGCCGCTATACCGGTCGCCGCTTCGCCGCCTGCGGAAAAGGTCGATGGAACGCTCATTCAAGAAGGAAGTGGACGCGCTGCGGCTCTGCGCCGGGCAAGTGTTCCGCGGCGAGGGCATTTTGGCCGTCACCAAGGCGCTGCTGCAATCGGGCGTGAGCTATGTGGGCGGCTATCAGGGCGCGCCGGTATCGCACCTGCTCGACGTCATGGTCGATGCCGAGGATTTGCTGGCCGAGCTCGGCGTCCACGTCGAGACCTGCACCAATGAGGCCGCCGCCGCCGCCATGCTCGGCGCCTCGATCAATTATCCGCTGCGCGGCGCGGTGACCTGGAAATCGATCGTTGGCACCAATGTGGCGGCTGATGCGCTGTCGAACCTGGCCTCACCCGGCGTCATCGGCGGCGCGCTGATCGTGCTCGGCGAGGATTACGGCGAAGGCGCGAGCGTCATCCAGGAGCGCTCCTACGCCTATGCGATGAAATCGTCGATTTGGCTGTTCGATCCGCGGCCCGACCTGGCGACCATCGTCGACATGGTCGAGCAGGCATTCGAGCTCTCCGAGACGAGCCACGCGCCGGTGATGCTCGATCTGCGCGTGCGCGCCTGTCATGTTACCGGCGAGTTCGTCGCCAAGGACAACAGGCCGGGCGCCTACAGCGGCCGACATCGGCTCGAAGGCCCGCCGCGCTTTAACTACGGCCGGCTGGCGCATCCGCCCGTCACCTTCAGCCAGGAGCGGCTCAAGATCGAGGAGCGGCTGCCGGCGGCGCAACAATTCATCCGCGAGCGCGGGCTCAACGAGATGATTGCCGGCGCGTGCGACGACGTCGGCATCATCGTGCTTGGCGGCCTGACCAATACGTTGCTGCGCGCGCTGGCGCGGCTCGAGCTCGCCGACCTCTACGGCGGCTCGCGTATTCCGATCTACGTGCTCAACGTCGCCTATCCGCTGGTGCCCGACGAAGTCAAAGCGTTCTGCGCCGCCAAGCGCGCCGTGCTGGTGGTCGAGGAAGGTTCGCCCGACTGCGTCGAGCAGCAGATCAACGCGATCTTGCGCACCGCCGACATCCAGACGCGCGTGTTGGGCAAGGGCTGCCTGCCGCGCAGCGGCGAATACATCTCAGAAGTGATGTTGCGCGGGCTAGCGGCGTTTCTGGCCGAGACCAGGCCGTCCGGCATCGACACCGACGCCATTGCGGCGCGCGTTGATGCGATCGTTGCGCACAAGCCGGCGGCCGCCGCCGCGCTCGGCGATATCCCGCCGCGGCCGCCGAATTTTTGCACCGGCTGCCCGGAGCGTCCGGTGTTCGCCGCCATAAAGCTGGCGCAACGCGAACTTGGGCCGATCCACATCAGCGCCGACATCGGCTGCCACTCGTTCGCGACTTTTGCGCCGTTCTCGCTCGGCAATTCGATCCTCGGCTACGGCATGTCGCTCGCCAGCGCCGCCGCGGTCGGGCCGAACATGGCCAAGCGGCCGATCGCCGTGATGGGCGACGGCGGCTTCTGGCACAATGGGCTGATCACCGGCGTCGCCTCGTCGACCTTCAACAATGCCGACGGCGTGCTGATCGTGATGCAGAACGGCTACGCCTCAGCCACCGGCCAGCAATACCTGCCGTCGAGCGCCGCGCACCGCAGCGGCACGCCGCCCGGCATCAGCATCGAAAAGGCGGTGCGCGCGCTCGGCGTCAAATGGCTGCGCACGGTGCGTACTTACAGCGTCGCCAAAATGGTGGCGACATTGAAAGACGCGATGCGCAGCGCCGAGCGCGGCCTGAAGGTGATCATCGCCGATGGCGAATGCATGCTGGCGCGCCAGCGCCGGCTGCGCGTCGAGAATGCCGAAAAGCTCAAGCGCGGCGAACGCGTGGTGCGAACGCGCTACGGCGTCGATGACGAGATCTGCACCGGCGACCATTCCTGCATCCGGCTGTCCGGCTGCCCGTCGCTGACGGTGAAGCCAAATCCCGACCCCTTGCGCGACGATCCGGTCGCGGCGGTCGTGGAGAGCTGCGTCGGTTGCGGCCTGTGCGGCGAGGTCGCGCACGCTGCGGTGCTCTGCCCGTCGTTCTACCGCGCCGA
>JASHXZ010000090.1 GCA_030043285.1 Xanthobacteraceae bacterium
ACCGGCGTGCCGTCACCGAGGAACGGCATGTCCTCAGCCGGCACGATCTTCGACACCACGCCCTTGTTGCCGTGGCGGCCGGCCATCTTGTCGCCGGGCTGGATCTTGCGCTTCACGGCGACGAAGACCTTGACCATCTTCATGACGCCGGGCGGCAACTCGTCGCCGCGCTGCAGCTTTTCGACCTTGTCGAGGAAGCGCTGCTCGAGCCGCTTCTTCGATTCGTCGTACTGCTTACGGATGGCTTCGATCTCCGCCATCACCTTGTCGTTGGGCGAAGCGAACTGCCACCATTGCGAGCGCGGATACTCTTCGAGCGCCGCGCGGGTGATCTTGGTGTCCTTCTTGAAGCCCTTCGGGCCGGCAATGCCCTGACGGCCTTCCAACAGCTCGGCGAGTCGGCCGTAGACGTTGCGGTCCAAGATGGCCTGCTCGTCGTCGCGGTCCTTGGCGAGCCGCTCGATCTCTTCACGCTCTATGGCGAGCGCGCGCTCGTCCTTCTCGACGCCGTGGCGGTTGAAGACGCGGACTTCGACCACGGTGCCCTGCACGCCGGGCGGCACGCGGAGCGAAGTGTCGCGCACGTCGGAGGCCTTTTCGCCGAAGATGGCGCGCAGGAGCTTTTCCTCCGGCGTCATCGGGCTTTCGCCCTTCGGCGTGATCTTGCCGACCAGAATGTCGCCGGCGCGCACCTCGGCGCCGATATAGACGATGCCGGCCTCGTCGAGATTCTTCAGCGTCTCTTCGGAGACGTTGGGAATATCGCGAGTGATTTCCTCCGGGCCGAGCTTGGTGTCGCGCGCCATCACCTCGAATTCCTCGATGTGGATCGAGGTGAAGACGTCGTCCTTGACGATCCGCTCGGAGAGCAGGATCGAGTCTTCGAAGTTGTAGCCGTTCCACGGCATGAACGCGACCAGCACGTTGCGGCCGAGCGCCAGCTCGCCGAGATCGGTCGACGGACCGTCGGCGATGATGTCGCCCTTGTTGACCTGATCGCCGACCTTCACCAGCGGCCGCTGATTGATGCAGGTGTTCTGGTTCGAGCGCTGAAACTTCTGCAGCCGATAGATGTCGACGCCCGGCTTGGTCGGATCGGCCTCGTCGGTGGCGCGAATGACGATACGGGTGGAGTCGACCTGATCGACGATGCCGGTGCGGCGCGCCGCAATGGCGGCGCCGGAATCGCGGGCCACGACGCCTTCCATGCCGGTACCGACAAACGGCGCTTCGGCGCGCACAAGCGGCACCGCCTGGCGCTGCATGTTGGAGCCCATCAGCGCGCGGTTGGCGTCGTCGTTCTCCAGGAACGGAATGAGCGCCGCCGCCACCGAAACCAGCTGCTTCGGCGACACGTCCATGAAGTCGACCTTGTCAGGCGGCAGCAGCTGCACGTCGCCGGCATGACGCACGACAACCAGATCGTCGGTGAAGCGGCCCTTGGGATCGATGGCCGAATTGGCCTGCGCTACGGTGTAGCGACCCTCCTCCATCGCCGAGAGGTAGATCACCTCGTCGGTGACGCGGCCGTCCTTGACCTTGCGATACGGCGTCTCGACGAAGCCGTATTTGTTCACCCGCGCGTAGGTGGCGAGCGAATTGATCAGGCCGATATTCGGACCTTCCGGCGTCTCGATCGGGCAGATGCGGCCGTAATGGGTCGGGTGCACGTCGCGCACTTCGAAGCCGGCGCGCTCGCGCGTGAGCCCGCCCGGACCAAGCGCCGAGAGCCGCCGCTTGTGGGTGATCTCCGACAGCGGGTTGGTCTGGTCCATGAACTGCGACAGCTGCGAGGAGCCGAAGAACTCGCGCACCGCCGCCGCCGCCGGCTTGGCGTTGATCAGATCCTGCGGCATGACGGTGTCGATATCGACCGACGACATGCGCTCCTTGATGGCGCGCTCCATGCGAAGGAGCCCGATGCGATACTGATTCTCCATCAGCTCGCCGACCGAACGCACCCGGCGATTGCCGAGATGATCGATGTCGTCGATCTCGCCCTTGCCGTCGCGCAGATCGAGCAGCGTGCGGATCACCGCGATGATGTCTTCCTTGCGCAGGATGCGCATGGTGTCGGGCGCATCGAGGTCGAGCCGCATGTTCATCTTCACGCGGCCGACCGCGGAGAGATCGTAGCGCTCGCCATCGAAGAACAGCGACTGGAACATCGCCTGGGCGGTGTCGACGGTCGGCGGCTCGCCCGGACGCATGACGCGGTAGATGTCGAACAGCGCGTCCTCGCGCGTCATGTTCTTGTCGACTACGAGCGTGTTGCGGATGTAGGCGCCGACGTTGACGTGATCGATGTCGAGGAGCGGCAGCTCCTTGTAGCCCTGCTCGTTGAGGACTTTCAGATTCTTCTCGGTGATTTCCTCGCCGGCCTCGGCGTAGATCTCGCCGGTCTTCGGGTTGACCAGATCCTCGGCGAGGTAATGGCCGAGCAGCTCCTCGTCGGTAAGGCGGAGCGCCTTGAGCCCCTTCTCGGCGAGCTGGCGCGCCTGACGCACGGTGAGCTTCTTGCCGGCCTCGAGCACGACCTTGCCCGAGTCGGCGTCGACCAGATCGTTGACGGCCTTGTAGCCGCGCAGCCGGTTGGCATCGAACGGCACGCGCCAGCCGTCTTTGGTGCGCTTGTAGAGCACCTGCTTGTAGAAGGTGTTGAGGATTTCCTCGCCGTCCATGCCGAGCGCGTAGAGCAGCGAGGTGACCGGAATCTTCCGGCGCCGATCGATGCGCGCATAGACGATGTCCTTGGCGTCGAACTCGATGTCGAGCCAGGAGCCGCGGTACGGGATGATGCGGGCGGCGAACAGGAGCTTGCCCGAGGAATGGGTCTTGCCCTTGTCGTGGTCGAAGAACACGCCGGGCGAGCGATGCATCTGCGAGACGATGACCCGCTCGGTGCCGTTGACGATGAAGGTGCCGTTATTGGTCATGAGCGGGATGTCGCCCATGTAGACATCCTGCTCCTTGATGTCCTTGACCGATTTGGCGCCGGTCTCTTCGTCTATATCGAACACGATCAGGCGCAGCGTCACCTTGAGCGGCGCAGCATAGGTCATGCCGCGCTGGCGGCACTCGTCGACGTCGTATTTCGGCGCTTCGAATTCGTATTTGACGAATTCGAGCATCGAGGTGGAGGAAAAGTCGGAGATCGGGAATACCGACTTGAACACGGCCTGCAGGCCCTCATTGGGCCGGCCGCCCTGCGGCTCCTTCACCAGGAGGAATTGGTCGTAGGATGCCTTCTGAACCTCAATGAGGTTCGGCATCTCCGCGACTTCCTCGATTTTTCCGAAAAACTTCCGTACGCGCTTCCGACCGATAAACGTCTGCGCCATCATGTCCTCTCGCTCAAGCGAAACGCGATACCGAGCCCTTGTCGGACTCGGACCACCGCGCCCGAACCGCCGCGGTTCGGGATTTCGTGGCGATCAAGACGACTCTCCAGAAGGCCGCAATCCATCGCGACCATCGGGACAGGCGTCGGACCGCCGTGCCTCTTCAGTCCCAGTCGCGGCCGGAGGAACCGGCCACGACACCTTCTCGGTACTCTTGGAATCCCGGGCTTTTCCGCTGCGCCTGCCCGGACTTCCCAGAAATAGGTATTCGCCTACTTCAACTCAACCTTGGCACCGGCCTTTTCGAGCTGGGCCTTGATCTTGCCGGCTTCATCCTTGTTGATGCCCTCTTTGACCGGCTTCGGAGCGCCCTCGACCAAGTCCTTGGCTTCCTTGAGCCCAAGGCCGGTGATGGCGCGCACCTCTTTAATCACCTCGATCTTCTTCTCGCCGGCGGCGGCCAAGACCACCGTAAACTCGGTCTTTTCCTCGGCGGCCGGAGCGGCAGCGCCGGCCGGAGCGGCCGCAACCGCCACCGCCGCAGCGGCGGACACGCCCCATTTGTCTCCGAGGAGCTTTGCCAGCTCGGCGGCCTCCAGCACGGTGAGACTGGAAAGGTCGTCGACGATTTTCTGCAGATCAGCCATGATTTTTGTCCTTCGGTTCTAACCTTTTGCGAATGCGGAAAGCTGTCAGGCCGCCGCGGCGGCATCCTTGTCCTTGCTGGCGTAGGCCTGGACCACACGCGCAACCTTGGCGGCGGGAGCCGTAACCACCTGAGCGATCTTGGTCGCCGGCGCCTGAATGAGGCCGATGAGCTTGGCCCGCAGCTCGTCGAGCGAGGGCAGCGCGGCCAGCGCCTTGACCCCGTTCGCATCGAGCGCGGTTTTGCCCATCGCTCCGCCAAGGATCACGAAACGCTCGTGGGCCTTGGCGAAATCGACCGCGACCTTCGGCGCCGCGACCGGATCGCCCGAGAAGGCGATCAGGGTCGGCCCCTTGAGAAGCGCCGCGATCGAGGCGACGTCACTGCCTTCGAGAGCGATCTTGGCGAGCCTGTTCTTCGCGACCCTTACGCTCGCGCCCACCTGCTTCATCTGCCGGCGCAGCGTCTGCATCTGGGCGACGGTAAGGCCCGAATAATGGGCCACAACGACCACCTGGGTGGCCTTGAAGGTCTGTCCCAGGTCGGCGACGAGCTGGGATTTTGTTGCACGATCCAAGAGCTCTCTCCGGTTGGCGGCCGCTCCGCGAATGGCCGCCGGCTTGGATTGATACCCTGCCCCCCGGAACGCCTTGCGGCGGTTCCGGGCCGTCGAGGTTAGAACCGAAGGGCAACCGCCCTTTAGTCTTCACCCGTCTGTGCAGGCTCTTGCGACTTAAGCCGTTTTAGGCGGCACCTGCAGTCTCGGACAGGATCGGTCAGCTGAACTTGCCAACTGACCTTAAGCACTTCGACAACGGCCGCTAAGCTTCTCCGCCTCTTAGCAAATCCACACAGGACAGAGCTTAAGAGGGGGCCTCGCTTTTGCAGTTTCGAGAAGCGCACAAAGGCGCGCCGACAAAACGGGCCGGCACGCCCTACGCCGGGTATTTAGCCTGCGGCGGTGGACTTGCCAAGCCTCAAGCGCACTTTGCCGCCAATATTTTGCGCCCTACCATCGGAACCTAGCCCAGGGAGCGCCAGCCATGCCGCAAAATATCGATCGCATCCTCACCACCCACGTCGGCAGCCTGATCCGACCACCCAAGCTGATCGAATTCTGGCGCCTGATCGAGGATGGCAAGCCCTATGACGAAGCGGCTTTCGAAGCCTGCCTGACTGAGTCAGTGGCCGAAGTGGTGGGCCAGCAGGCCGAGCTTGGCATCGACATTGTCAGCGACGGCGAGTTCTCCAAGGGGCTGAACTGGGCCTTCTATATTTTCAAGCGGCTATCCGGCATCGCGGTGCGCCCGGCCACGCCGGACGAGATGGCCGACCCGATGAGTTCGATGGGCGGCGGCCGCGACCACCAAGCCTTTCCGGAATTCTACGCCGAGTACGACGCCGCCTCAGGCCTTGGCAAGCGGCTCGGCAACCGCGTCATCGTCAATGGCGCGCTCCGCTATGCCAAGCAGCAGGTCGAGCGCGACATCCAAAACCTCAAAGCCGGCCTCGCCATCGCGAAACCGCACCATCC
>JASHXZ010000486.1 GCA_030043285.1 Xanthobacteraceae bacterium
GACGCTCAAGTCGATCGGCAACACCTCGATCAAGCCCGACGAGCTGGCGCGCTCGGTGCTGCGGCTGGCGATGGAGGGTGAGCGCGATCCGGTGCGCCTGCACGACGGCGCGCTGCAGCACCTCGTTCCGGCGACGGCGTGGCGCGAGGCGGGGTAGGTCGGTCGCCTTTCGTCATTGCGAGGAGCCCCGAAGGGGCAACGAAACAATCCAGGAGTCGGTGCGCCCGGCCCTGGATTGCTTCGCGGAGCTTGTCATCGGGCCGGCCACTTCGGGCCGGACCCGTTGGCTCGCAATGACGATGCTTGTCAGGGATGCGCGCCGAGCAAGGCGACGCCGGCGACCAGAGCCGCGGCCATCGTGCCCAGGAAGATCGCGACGAAAAACGGCAGCGTCTTCCGCAATTTTTTGCGCATACGCGTGACCCCACCCGAACCCGACCCAATGGGATTGCAACTGATTCGATACGCTCTAAAAGGTTCTTGCTGTGAAAAGTGGCAAGAACGAGTCGGCCTTAACGGGTGCGCGCGGGCGCGGCGATTTTGCCGGGATCGAGACCTGGGTGTTTGATCTCGACAATACGCTTTATCCGCATCACCTCAATTTGTGGCAGCAGGTCGACGTCCGCATCCGCGATTACATCGTCGATTTCCTGCACGTCAGCCACGACGAGGCGTTCCGGCTGCAAAAGGATTATTACCGGCGTTACGGCACCACCATGCGCGGCCTGATGGAGGAGCACGGGCTTGAGCCCGACGGGTTTCTCGAAATGGTGCATCAGATCGACCATTCGCCGCTGACGCCGAACCCGGCGCTTGGCGCGGCGATCGCTGCGCTGCCCGGCCGCAAGCTCATTCTCACCAACGGCACGTCTGCCCATGCCGATGCGGTGCTGAGCCGGCTGGAAATCGCCGAGCATTTCGAGGACGTGTTCGACATCCGCGCCGCCGCGCTGCAGCCGAAGCCGCAGCCGCAAGTCTATCGGCGCTTTTTGGAACGCCACAACGTGGATCCGAAACGCGCCGCGGTCTTCGAGGACCTCGCCCGCAACCTCGAAGTGCCGCACGCGCTCGGCATGATCACCGTGCTGGTGGTGCCGCAAGGCGCCGGCGTGGTCTTACGCGAGGACTGGGAACTCGCCGGCCGCGACGCGCCGCATGTCGATCACGTCACGGACGATTTGGCGGGATTTTTGCGAAACCTGTTCACCTCATCCTGAGGCGGCCGCGAAGCGGCCCTCGAAGGATGCAGGCCGAGGCGCCTTGGCCTCGCCCTTTGAGGCTCGGCGCTTCACGCCGAGCACCTCAGGGTGAGGTCAACAAATAAAGGTGCGGGCCCTCATCATCACGCCTGCGGTTTGCCGTATCCGCCCGCCGTCGGCGTCTGGATGATGATCGCCTCGCCGGCGTCGATGATGGTGGCGTCGCAGCCGGCGAGTTCTTCCGTGCGGCCGTCGCTGCGGCGCACTGAGTTTTCGCCGACTTGCCCTTCCTCACCGCCATCAAGCCCGAACGGCGGCACGCGGCGGTGGCCGGAGAGAATCGTGCATTCCATCTTTTCCAGGAACCGGATGGTGCGGATGACGCCGTCGCCGGCGTTGAAGCGGCCGCGGCCGCCGGAGCCTTTGCGGATGTGAAAGTCTTCGAGCAACACCGGATAGCGGAACTCCAGGATTTCAGGATCGGTGAGCCGCGTGTTGGTCATGTGAGTGTGCACCGCATCGGTGCCGGGAAAGCCTGGGCCGGCCGGCGAGCCGGAGCAGATCGTCTCGTAATACTGGTGGCGCGCATTGCCGAAGTTGAGATTGTTCATGGTGCCCTGCGCCGCCGCCATGGCGCCGAGCGCGCCGAACAGGCAATTGGTCACCTCCTGCGAGGTCTCGACGTTGCCGGCGACCACGGCGGCGGGAAATTCCGGCGACAGCATCGAGCGCTTCGGCACGATGATGCGGATCGGCCGCAGGCAGCCGGCGTTCATCGGGATGTCGTCGTCGACCATGACGCGGAACACATAGAGCACGGCGGCGCGGGTCACCGGCTCGGGCGCGTTGAAGTTGGTGGTCTGCTGCGGGCTGGTGCCGGTGAAATCGACGGTCGCTTCGCGCTTTTTCTTGTCGACCGCGATGCGCACTTTGATGCGCGCGCCCTGGTCGGTCTCGACCGCGAACGCGCTGTCGTGCAGGCGATCGAGCACGCGGCGCACGCTCTCGGCGGCGTTGTCCTGAACGTGGCGCATATAGGCGCGCACCACCGGCAAGGTGAAATGGCGCACCATCTTGCGCAATTCCTGCACGCCCTTTTCGTTGGCGGCGATCTGCGCCTTGATGTCGTTGACGTTCTGCAGCGGATTGCGCGCCGGATATTTGGCGCCTTTGAGCAGCGCGTAGAGCTCCTTCTCGCGGAACCGGCCGCGATCGACCAGCTTGAAATTGTCGATGTAGACGCCTTCCTGCTCGATATTGGTGGCGTTCGGCGTCATCGAGCCGGGCGACATGCCGCCGACGTCGGCATGATGGCCGCGCGACGCGACCCAGAACAATATCTCCTCTCCCTTCTTTCCCGCGTTGAACACCGGCGTGCACACCGTGATGTCCGGCAGGTGCGTGCCGCCGTTGTAGGGCGCGTTGATGGCGTAGACGTCGCCCGGGCGGATGTTGCCCTTGTTCTCGCGGATGATGGTCTCGACCGCGCGGTCCATCGAGCCGAGATGCACCGGCATGTGTGGCGCGTTGGCGACCAGTGAGCCGTCGGCCGAAAAGATCGCGCAGGAGAAGTCGAGCCGCTCCTTGATGTTGACCGAGTAGGCGGTGTTCTGCAGCGCCACGCCCATCTGTTCGGCAATCGACATGAACAGATTGTTGAACACTTCGAGCATCACCGGATCGGCCTTGGTGCCGATGGCGCGCGCCCGCGTGAGTTTCTGCACCCGCCGCAGCACCAAGTGATTCTTCGCCGTCAGCTCGGCCTGCCAGCCGTGCTCGACCACGACCGTCTGATGCGGCTCGATGATGATCGCGGGGCCTTTCACCTTGTGGCCCGGCGCAAGTTTTTCGCGCGCGTAAACAGGGGCGCGCTGCCACTTGCCGCCGGAGAAAAAGCGCGTGCGCCGCGCCGGGGCCGCAAGCTTCCCGCGCGTCGTCTTGGCTTTCGGTTCCTTGAACTGTGCGCCACCGCCGACCGCTTCGACCGAGACGGCTTCGATGACCAGCTCCTTGGCGCGGTCGATGAAGCCGAACTGCGCCTTATGGGCGCGCTCGAAGGCCGATTTCATTTTCGCAAGTGACGACAATTCCAGCTTGCCGCGCAGCGGCGGGTGGAGCGTGCCCGCTTCGACGATCAGCGGCGTGTCGGTGCCGGCATAGCGAATATGCTCACGCACGTGCACCTTGATCTTGGCCGCCGCCACGCCTTGGCTTGCCACTTCGGCGATGGTGTCGCGCGCCAGCGATACGGCAATTTTCTGCACGATGGCGCGCGCCTTGTCGCCGAACGGCTCCTCGACCGCCTGCTGGCGCACGCTGCGGATATCGGCCAAGCCCATGCCGTAGGCGGAAAGGAGCGAGGAGTGCGGATGAATGAGCACGCTTTCCATGCCGAGCGCGTCGGCGACCAGGCAGGCGTGCTGCCCGCCGGCGCCGCCGAAGCAGTTGAGCGCGTAGTGGGTCACGTCATAGCCGCGCTGCACCGAAATTTTCTTGATCGCGTTCGCCATGTTCTCGACCGCGATCCTGATAAAGCCGTCGGCGACCTGCTCGGCGGAGCGGCCGTCGCCGATGTCCTTGGCGAGCGCCGTGAACGCGGCGCGCACCGAATCGGCGTCGAGCGGCAGGTTTTGTTCGGCGCCGAAAATCTTTGGAAAGAAGTCGGCAATGAGCTTGCCGACCATCACGTTGGCGTCGGTCACCGCAAGCGGGCCGCCGCGGCGGTAGCATTTTGGACCCGGATTGGCGCCGGCCGAATCCGGGCCGACGCGAAAGCGCGCGCCGTCGAAATGCAGGATCGAGCCGCCGCCTGCCGCCACGGTGTGGATCCGCATCATCGGCGCGCGCATGCGCACGCCGGCCACTTCGGTCTCGAACGCGCGCTCGTATTCGCCGGCGTAATGCGACACGTCGGTCGAGGTGCCGCCCATGTCGAAGCCGATGAGCCGATCGAAACCGGCTTGCCGGCCGGTCTCGGCCATGCCGACCACGCCGGCCGCCGGCCCGGACAGGATCGCGTCCTTGCCGCGAAACAAGTCCGCGGCGGTGAGCCCGCCCGACGACATCATGAACATCAGCTTTGTTTCCCCTCCCCCTTGCGAGGAGGGAGAAGAATTTAACTGCTCCGCCACTTGCGCCACGTAGCGGCGCAGGATCGGCGAGAGGTACGAGTCGACGACCGTCGTGTCACCGCGGCCGACCAGCTTGATGAGCGGCGACACTTCGTGGCTCGCCGACACTTGCGCGAAGCCGAGGTCGCGTGCCAGCGCGGCAATGCGCTTCTCGTGATCGCTGTAGCGGTAGGCGTGCATCAGCACGATGGCGACGGCGCCGATGCCGTCGGCCTTGGCGCGTTCAAGTTCGCTGCGCACGGCGTCCAGGTCGACCGCGCGCTCCACGACGCCATCGGCGTGCACGCGCTCATCGACCTCGGCGACGCGCTCGTACAGCATGTCGGGCTTGATGATGTGCTTGGCAAAAATCTTCGGCCGCGCCTGGTAGCCGATGCGCAGCGCGTCGCGAAAGCCTTTGGTGATGAGCAGAAGCGTGCGGTCGCCCTTGCGCTCGAGCAGCGCGTTGGTGGCAACCGTGGTGCCCATTTTGACGGCGCCGATGCGCGCGCCGGGTACCGGCGCGCCGGGCTCGACGCCGAGCAACCGGCGGATGCCTTCGACCGCGGCGTCGCGATACGCTTCCGGATTGTCGGAGAGGAGCTTGTGGGTGATGAGCGCGCCGTCCGGCCGCCGGCCGATCACGTCGGTAAAGGTGCCGCCGCGATCGATCCAGAACTCCCACGCGCCGCTTGCGGGGCTCGGCGATGTGCCGGACATGTGCTCGATTCCGCCCGTCTTCTATGTCACATTGGGCGCGAACGAGCCCGGCAGAGAGGACTAGTTGAGGACGCCACGATGCACAAGATCGCGATCGCCAAATCCATTACCGAGCGCCTGCAGACGCGGCTCGGCAAGCTGCACCCGTTCGATGTGATCGATCCGGCCAAGGCGGCTTTGGTGGTGATCGACATGCAGAATTATTTCGTCAAGCAGGGCCATCAGAGCGAGGTGCCATTGGCGCGCGAGATCGTGCCGAACATCAATCGGCTCGCCGCCGAAGTGCGCGGCCGCGGCGGCCACGTCGTCTGGGTGCGCAACGGCACCAACGACACGCGCGAGAGCTGGTCGAACTATCACAATTATCTGCAGAGCCGCGACCGCGCCGAACGGCGGCTGAAGTCCATGGAGATCGGCGAGGATGGCTACGCGTACTGGCACCTCAACGACATAAAGCCCGAGGACGCGCAGATCACCAAGAAACGCTACAGCGCCTTCATCCAGGGTTCGTCCGATCTCGAGCGCCACCTGCGCGACCGCGGCATCGACACGCTTCTCATCACCGGCACCGCCACCAACGTCTGCTGCGAATCGAGCGCACGCGACGCCATGATGCTTAATTTCAAGGTGGTGATGGTGGCCGATGGTCTCGCCACCCACACCGACGACGAGCACAACGCCACGCTGTCGAATTTCTATGGCCAGTTCGGCGACGTGCAGACGGTCGACGAGGTGGTGGCCTCGCTGGCGCGCGGAGCGAAGAAGGCGGCGGCGTAACGGTCAGGCGTTCGCAGCGCGCGTTACGAGCAGCGCATCGAGGGCGACGCCGCCGCGCGGCAGCACCACGAAGGGGTTGATGTCGATCGATTGCACGACGGCCGGCAAATCCTCGGCGATGCGGCCGAGGGCGACGAGCGCATTGACGACAGCATCGACATCGAGCGCCGCGGCGCCGCGATAGCCGGCGAGAAGCCGCGCCGCCTGGGTACGCGCGATCATGGCGTGGGCCTTGGCCGGCGTGATGGGCGGCGCTGCGAACGCGACGTCCCTGGTCAATTCGAGCAGCACGCCGCCGCTGCCCGCCATCGCGATGAGGCCCATCTCCGGATCGCGATTGAGGCCGAGCACGAGCTCGATGCCGCCGGCAACGTGCTCGCACACCAGCATGGCGTCGAGCCGATCGATGCCGGCGCGCCGCACGTTGGCTTCGATCGCCGCATGGGCGGCACGCACCGCCTCGGCATCGCGCAAATCAAGCGCCACGGCGCCGGCATCGGATT
>JASHXZ010000487.1 GCA_030043285.1 Xanthobacteraceae bacterium
AATTGACCGGCATCGGCGCGCCAGCCAACAACAACTACATTCCCCCGGTCACGTCGAGCTTCATCGTCGTGCAGGCCCAGGGCGGCGTGCTCGGCAGTTTCTCCAACCTTATCCAGCCGGCGCTCGGTACGGCGTCCTCTGGGGGCTTGGCGGCAGGGACGCGGATCGACGCTTTGTACTACAACACCGGCAGCGCAACGCCGATCGGCAGCAACTCCGCTTCGTCGCCCAATGGAACGGCCGCCCAGTACGCCGCAGATCCCAATGCAATCGCCCTGTGGGTCACGCCGGCGAGCTATACCAATTTGTCGAGCTTTGGCGTCTCGCTGAGCCAGAACGAGCTGGACCTCGGTGCCGCGCTCGATGCGCTGCGCGGTCCGGCCGGCGTGAGGAATAATGAGCAGGCGACATGGGACTTCGGCTATTTGTTCGCGCAGCAGCCGAAGAATCTGCCGGGCGTCTTTGACTCGCTGACCGGCGAGGTCAACGCCGATGCGGCTGAAGGAGCCTTCCAGCTTACGAACCAGTTCCTCGGCCTGATGCTCGATCCGTTCAATCGGCCGTTCAGTCCTGGCAGCGCTGTCGAAAGCGGCTCCAGCCATTCAGCACTCGGCTTCGACACCGAGGATCCGCAGCCTGGAATGCCGGTCAATGTCGCCAGCCAGGACGTGTCCACGCCGCCGTTGGCGACGAAGGCCGCCACTTTTGACCAGCGCTGGATGGCTTGGGGGGCGGGCTTGGGCGCATACACCAATATCAGCGGCGATCCCGCGACGGCCGGCACGCACAATTTCTCCACGTCCACCTACGGCTTTGCCGGCGGCATGGATTACAGCATACCGGGTGCTTTGTTTGGTTTCGCCGTCGCGGGCGGCGGCGACAACTGGGTGGTGACGCAGGAAAATCTCGGCACCGGCAACAGTTACGACGTTCAGGCTGGTCTCTACGGCCGGACGAATTTCGGTCATGCTTATATCGGCGCGGCACTCTCCGTCGCCAACAACTGGATGAAAACCACTCGAACGCCGTTCGCCGGCGCTCCGCTTAGCGCCTCGTTCGATGCGCAGACTTTCGGCGGCCGCGTCGAGGCTGGCTACAGCTTCATATATAATGCCATGAAAATTACGCCCTTCGCAGCCGGCCAGGTTCTGGCATTTCATTCGCCGGATTATGGTGAAACCGATTCGGCCGGCGGCGGATTTGCCTTGAACTACGCCGCCCGAACAGAGACCGACCTCAGCAGTCAGCTCGGCGGGCGGTTCGAAACTGCCACAAGCGTCGGCAACATGCCGCTCATTATGCGCGTGCAAGCCGCATGGGAGCATGATTGGGTGAACGATGCGGGTCTCGCCGCGACCTTCCAGGCCGGGTTGGCGCCGGGCGCGCTGCCGGGCGCCGGCACAAGCTTTATCGTCAACGGCGCGGCGCTGCCACAGAATTTGGCTGTCGTTTCC
This sequence comes from Xanthobacteraceae bacterium, assembly GCA_030043285.1. Taxonomy (GTDB): domain Bacteria; phylum Pseudomonadota; class Alphaproteobacteria; order Rhizobiales; family Xanthobacteraceae; genus BOG-931. The sequence continues at coordinate 1,455 of JASHXZ010000487.1, forward strand.
GCCGGAACCGACCTGTACGTCACTCGATCGATCTCAATCAACGCCAAGTTCGACGGCCAGATCGCCTCGGGCGCCCAGACCTATGGCGGCAGCTTGACTTTCCGCGACGCCTGGTAAGCCGGGGGACAACGCCATTACCTGCCGCGTGCTGCTCCGGGTCGTTCCCTTCGCTCTGCTGATGGCTGGGAGGCAAGCCTGAAACGCGCTCTGCCATCTGGCTAGGCTCAACTTTCAGGCAAAACGGCACATTTTCGAGCGTCAGGAAGTCTCAACTGGCCTTGATCCGAAAAGGAAATCTGACTGCCTTCCAAGCTTATGACGAGGGTTCGATTCCCTTCACCCGCTCCAATTCATTCAATGACTTAGCGCCGCTGCCCCTTGGCGGTTGAGACTTTACTGGGCTGTTGTCTCGTGATGTCGGCGCCATGTTCGCTGCTCCCCCAATAGCCGACATGCTGATGCGCTGCGGCAAGTGACGCGATGCGACAGGAGCGACCGAGTGCGGTGCCTCAAAAATTGGTGCTATTCGTCGTTTAGGAAAGAGCTTTCTTCGCCTCCTGCTGAAGTCCATCCATCGCCCTGATGTATGGGATAGGACCATAGCTAATGCGCGCGACGCCGAGCTTGGCGAGACGTTCATTCGATGGCACGCCGTCCATGACCATGACATTCACAGGTAACATGACCGATTCGCAAAGCTGTCCGATCAACCCATCTTCCGTCAAGCCGGGGATGAAGAAGCCGGACGCACCCGCAGCCGCGTAAGCCTTGGCCCGCTCAAGCGCTTCGTCAACGGCTTGGGCTGCGTCCTCGCCGTGTTCAAAAAATACGTCCGTCCGTGCGTTGACGAACAAATCGACTCGCTTCCGCTCTGCCGCTTTGCGGATCGCACCAAGCCGCCGAGCTTGTCGGTCGACACGATAAAGGCCTGAGCCTTTGACGACCCGATCCTCGAAGTTGATGCCAATCACGCCCAGGTCGATAAGGCGCGAAACGTTGTCAGCAAGCTCGACGTCGTCTTCGCTATAGCCGCCCTCGAAATCCACAGTGACAGGGGCA
>JASHXZ010000406.1 GCA_030043285.1 Xanthobacteraceae bacterium
AGGGCTTGGCGGCGGCATTCCCCTCGGCGCGCTCGTCGCGCACAAGGACGCTTGCTGTTTCGCGCCCGGCGACCAGGGCGGCACGTTCAATGGTAATGCGTTCGCCACCGCCGTCGGATGCGCGGTGTTGGAGGAGATTGCCAAGCCGGGTTTTCTCGCCGGCGTCGCCGCGGCTGGCGCGTATCTCGCCAAGCGGCTGACGGAGCTGTCGCAACAATACCAGTGCGGCGAAGTGCGCGGCCGCGGCTTGCTCCTGGCGCTCAATCTCCAGAGCGAGATCGGACCGCAGGTGGTCGAATTGGCGCTGCAGCGCGGGCTTTTGATCAACGCGCCTCGCGCAGACACGCTGCGCTTCATGCCAGCACTCACAGTGACGCGACAGGAGATCGACCGTATGATCGCGATCTTGGGCGAGGTGCTCAAGATGCTACGGACGGAAATCTAACCGACGGATGTCGGAAAGCGGCACGTGCTCGAACCAAACGACCCGCGTCGGGGCCGTAAGGTCCGTCGCAAGAGCAAACCAGCAACCACAGAACGGAACAATTCATTATGGCCGTCACTCAACGCGACAAAGGCAATTCTTTCCGCGCGCTCCATCAAGGGATGCGTGCGTTCGTCATCGCCAACGCCTGGGACGCGGGATCGGCGCGCGTTCTGGCGGGCCTCGGCTTTGCGGCGATCGCCACCTCCAGCGCCGCGTCTGCCTGGGCATACGGCACGCGCGACGGCAGGATCACCCGCGACCAGGCGCTCGTGCATGCGCGCGCCATCGTTGACGCGACCGATCTTCCGGTCTCGGCGGATCTCGAAAGCGGCTTCGGCACCACCGCGAATGACGTGGCCGAGACCTATCGCCACGCCGCCTCCGTAGGCCTCGTCGGAGCGACGATCGAGGACACCACGCCCACGAGCCGAAAGGACAAGCCGCTGTTCGACATCGGCGAGGCGACCGAGCGCGTCGCCGCCGCCGTGGCAGCGACGCGCAAGCTCGGATTTCCGTTCATGCTCACCGCGCGCGCCGAAGGCTTCCGGTACGGCAACACCGATCTTGACGACGCGATCAAGCGCCTGCAGGCCTACGAGAAGGCGGGCGCGGACGTGCTGATGGCGCCGGGTTTGCCGGACCTCGCGTCCGTGAAGGCGGTGTGCGCTGCGATCGCGAAGCCGTTCAATTTCATGGCCGGCATTCCGGGCATGTCGTTCACAATTGCCGGGCTGGAAGCGGCTGGCGTGCGTCGCATCAGCCTCGCCGGCTCGCTCTATCGCGCCGCGATGAGCGGGCTCGTCGCCGCCGCGCATGAGTTGAAGGACAAGGGAACCTTCAGCTACGTCGACACGGCACTGCCGTCGGCGGAGCTCGCCGGATTCATGCGGGGGTAAGCTGCCCGCTTAGGCGGCCTGGAATATCCGCTTGTGACCCGTCCCAGAAATACGGCGGCGATAGTGGTTTCAAGCCCAAAAGCTCATTGCCGAAGCCCGCGAGCGTATGTAGGACACCTACCGGGCAGCAGGCAAGAAAGCGTGAAATGTCAAAACAAGCGATGCGTGACGAGACCGAACGTCTTGTGAAAGAGGCATTGGAGCGGAAAGCCGTCACCGTCAAGCGGGGCCAGACCCGCATAGAGGCAAGATGCGGAAAGTGCGGAGCGCCAAATCGGGTCTCAGCAGCTCCTGGGATGGTTCGGGTGCCGTACACGTGCAAAGAATGCGGCGAGAAACAAAAGACGTTGTGACGGAGGCGCGCGGCCGGGCGCCCGCTTGCCCCGAGCAGCCTACATTCGGGGCGCCGGTCTGCGAGTGCCGATTGGCTGCAGCTTCGATCATGGCACATTACTTCATTTCGCTGCAGCGCGAAAATTCGGTGGCTTTTGGATCGAAGCGGACATCGCGGCGGCTCTCGCGCGTACCCGGCTTCAAAATTATCCGCTTTGACACTCACTCCGGAAGTGTCACGCGATAGACCAGGATCATGGTGTCGACGTCGGCGCCGCTTGGGTCCTTGTAGGCGGCGCCGGCCTGGAAGCCGTTCTGGGTGATGAAATCGTTGTCGTTCGACACGAACAGAAAAAAGTCGCGGGGGTTTTGCGGATCGAGCGCCGGAAGCAGCGCCATGCCTTCCCATTTTTCGTAAAGGTTATTGCGATCGTTCGGCTCGCCGTTGTGCAGGCCGAATTTGTTGAGCTGCGCATTGTCGTTGATATCGATGAAGCTGGTCAGCGTCGCCGCCGTGACGCCGGGAACGAGTTGGCCGCCCGGGGCGACCGCAACGACGCCGTCATAGCGCGAGCCGGCGATATCGGTCGCGGCCGAGACGTCGACGATCTCGATGCGGCGATAGCGCGACGTTGCGCCTTCCAGGCCGTAGCCGTTGCCGACATCGCGGCAGATCAGCAAAAAATGCTTGGCGTCGAGCGCATGCAGTTCGCTTTGCGCCGCCACGCGGCGCTTGCCGGCGGCGTCGGTGAAGATCGGCAGCGGCACGACATATTCGTGCACCAGCTTGGCGTGATCGCGGTCGGAGATGTCGTAGTACAGCATGCGGGTGTTCTGCCGCGTCTCCGGTTTGTCGCCGCCGTCCTGCCGGGTTGCGCTCTGGAGCACCGCGACCAGATAACGGCCGTCCGGCGTCAACGACACGCCCTCAAAACCTTGATTGTTCTGCCGGCCGGTCGCCGGATTCGGCGGCTCGACCGGCGGCTCGCCGGGGCCCGGATTGTTGGAGGAAAAGCTGTCCTTGCCGTTGCGCTTGGGGATGAAAGCGTCCGGCGGCCGGATCGCCGAGAGCATGCGGCCGGCGGCGGAGAAATGATAAATGTAGGGGCCGTACTCGTCGCCGACGAAGAACGTGCCGTCGTCCATCAGCACGACCGCTTCGGCATCGAGGCTGATGGCGCCATTGGGCGCCGCCGGCATGGCGGGAAAGCCACCCGACGCGGGACGCGCGCCGTCGACCAGCGGATCGAGCCCGGTCAGCGGCCGGCCGTCGGCATCGCGCAGCAGCATGGTGTCGGCGAGTTTCAGGTCGAGCGTGTGCTGGCGCGCGTCGGCGGGCAGCGCGCCGGGATCCGCCGGCGGCTGCAGCACGACGTTGAGCGTAAAAAGCCGCGCGCGATAATCGATGGTGCCGGTGATGTTGTAGCCGCGATCCGGCAACATATAGAGCACGCCGTGGTCGCCGTCGGCGGCGCGCGACCAGCTTTTTGGATCGGCGGCCAGCCCGGAGCCCGAGCCGAACGTTTCGCCGAATTTGTCGCGCAGGTCGGCCGGCAGTCGTCCGACCGCGACCAATCCCTTGTTGACGTAGGTGCGGCCGCCGACCGTCACCGCATCGGCGGCGCGGGCGTGCGGAGTGCACAGTGCGAGCGCGATCGAGAGCCAGGTCAAAAAGCCGGCCGGCGAACAGCGGCGGCGAAAGATGTGATGCAAGCTGCACCTCACGTTGGCGGAAAACGCGGCGCGTAGAACGCGATGAGGCGGGCAATTTGCCGCCGCTTCGACGCGATTACAACAGGCGTGCAGTCGCGGCGGGCTTCGTAGCCGCTGGCATTGGCTAACGTGGCTACGGGGTGCTCGGCTGCGCTAACGCCGCCGACGCTTGCCTTGTCTGCTTGAGCTGGCCGAGCAGCAGCACCGCGCAACCCGCACAGAGCAGGGGCGCGATCGCGGTGACGTAAAAGAACACCGACGCCGGCATCGCCAGCTGCGTCAACAGGCTGCCGATCAGCGGACCCGTTACCGATCCGATGCGCCCGATGCCGAGCGCATAGCCGACGCCATTGGCGCGCAGCGCGGTCGGGTAGATCAGGCCGGCGCCGGCATTGAGTCCATTTTGCATGCCGACCACGGCGCAGCCGGAGAGGAACGTCATGACCAGCAGCACCGTGTCGGAAAGACCGGGCGTGCCGGTGAAGGCCAATACCGGAACGGCGACCGCGAACAAGATCGCCAAAATTTTCAGTCCGAAGCGGTCGAGCAGCACGCCGATGCCGAGCCCGCCGACCGAGCCGCCGAGCTGATAAAGCGAGCCGGCGAAGCTTCCTTGCGCCACGCTATGGCCGCTGGTTTGCACCAGCATCGGCAGCCAGGCATTGAGCAGATTGTTCGCCATCAGGTTCAAGACGAACATCAGCCACACCAAAGCGGTCACCGGCGCCCAGCCGTGGCGAAACAAACCGGTCGGAGAGCCGCGCGTTGCCGCACTGCCTTCATCCGGATCGAGCACAAACCGCGCGCCCGGTGCGATGGCCAGCGCCGGATCGAACACGCGCGCCAGCCGCGCCACGGCCTGTTCGCGGCCGCCACGCAGCACCATGAACTTGATCGAATCCGGGATGGCGAACGGCATGGCGAGCCCGATCACGAACGGGATGATGCCGCCGACGATGAAAATGACCGGCCAGCCGAACCTCGGCATCAGCGTCACGCCGACAAAGCCGGGTACGGCGGCGCCCAGCGAAATCCCGACCGCCATCACCACCATCATGGTGGCGCGCAGCCGCTTCGGGGTGAATTCGGCATTGAGGGCGATGACGTTCGGCAGCACGCCGCCGAGGCCGAGACCGCTCAGGAACCGCAGCCACAACAGCTCTTTCAGATCGGTCGCCCAGGCGCAGGCAAACGTCGTGATGCCGATGAACAACAAGCTCGAGACGATGGCGATGCGCCGACCGAAGCGGTCGCCGAGGTAACCGAAGAACGGCGCGCCGACGAAAAAGCCGGCGAGGCTGGCGCTGAACACCGGGCCAAGCGCGGCGCGGCTGATGCCCCAATCCTTGATCAAAGCAGGGCCGGCGATGCTGGCGTTCAAAAGGTCGAAGCCGTCGGCCATCATGGCCAGGAGGCACCAGAATGCCAGCCACAGATGGAACGGCCGCAGCGGCGCGTCATCGACCAGGCGGCTGACGTTGATGTCGTTCATTGTGTTCCGCTCGACCCGGAAGGGCGAATATCACGGTCTCAGATATTGCCGCTTTGCGACTTGGGAAGATGTGCCGCGCAAAATCGCGGATGCTTGCGAAGCTTTCCGCCGGTTGCGTGCAAAAAAATCAAACTGAGACACGGCCGAAAGGCGGCTTCGCTTCGCTCACCACGAATAGCGCAAGGTGCCGGTGCCGGCGTAGGTCTGCGAACTGGAGGCAAACTCGCCGTCGAATTGGGCGGTCAGCGACCAGCGTGGCGCAAAGCGCAATTCGGCGCTCGCGGTGGTCAGCGCCGAGTTTGGCGGCACCGGCGCGCCGTTGACCGTGAAGGCCGCGCCCGGCAGCGCCTGGAACGCCGCGCTCAGCGCAGGATTGCTGACCCAGTCGTGCGCCCAGGCAACGCGGCCGCGCAGGATCAGCGGCGTGGCGCCAAGTGAAGTGAGATCGTCGAAGCGCGCGCCGAGTTCGCTGCGGGTGTCGTTCGCCGTCATCGCGTTGTAGGTCAGCCCAAAACCGCCGCCGCTGAGATCGGTCTCGCTGTAACTCGGCGTCTGGAACCATTGCGTCTGCAACGCCGCATAGGGCGTGACGCCGGCCAGTCCCCATGCCCCGCTTGCGGGGACCGGCAGCGCATAGCGATAGCCGCCTTCGGCGCGCGCCGCATAGCTCTGGCCCACGAAGCTTGCGGTGATCTGGTCGCCGAGCGCGATGCGGTTGGTGGAAAACCAGTGATTGGCGAAGCCGAGCGCGCCGGCGAGATAAGCCGCTCCCCAATGCGTGATGCCGTAGGCGCCGGCGAGAAACGAATCGCTCCGTCCTGTGCCGAACGCTTGCGCCAGATTCCAGCCGGTGCCGCCGCCGCCGAGCGAGAAGCCGACGACCGTGTCGGGGCTCATTCGATAGTCCATGCCGGCGGCAAAACCGTAATCGCTGGCGTTGACCGTCCCCGAGCCGACAAGCGGATCGCCATCGGTCCTGCTGGTGCCGCCGAACGCCGCGCCCCAGGTGCTCCAGCGCTGTTCGAATGTCGCCTTCGGGGGTGCTTTCAAGATCGCGTCATAGGCGAGCGCGATGTCGGATGGGAAACTTGCCTGCTGATCTGGCGCAAAGCCGAGTCCGCCGCCGCCAGTGCCGTTGCCGCGGCCGTCCACATACGGATCGAGCATCAGATCCAGGAACTGGTTCATCAGCTGGAAGGCGCCGCGCTCGGCGTCGCTGTTCAATTCGCCGTCGACCTGGTTCAGCGCATTGCCGAGATTGCTGCCGGTCAGCGCGAACAGCGGGAAGAAGCCCGCCGGCAGCGTGTCGCCGTTGTTGAACGCGGCGTTGATCGCGTTGGCGGCGTTCTGCTGGTTGGTATTGAGACCGCCGCCGGCGCCGAGTTGGGCGTC
>JASHXZ010000488.1 GCA_030043285.1 Xanthobacteraceae bacterium
GCTTTCTGACTATCGTGTTGCGCGGCGCGCTCGACGGGCTCGCCACGGTCGCCCCGGTCGGCGATCCCGATTGGGCGGCACTACGCGGCGATGATGCGTTCACGCTTTCCAGCAAAACGCCCGCGCTCAAGCTCGATGATTATTTTGCGCTCAATCCGGCGATGCCGAAGCTGCAGCGCATGTTCGCCGCTAACGAGGCCCTCATCGTGCACGCTGCAGCCACGTCCTATCGCGAGCGATCGCATTTCGACGGCCAGGATGTGCTGGAAACGGGCGTCGAAAAACCGGGCACGGTCCGCACTGGCTGGCTCAACCGTTTGCTTGTCAAACTGGCGCCCGAGGACCGTGTCGCCGCCACGAACGCCGCGAGCGCCTTCGCAGTCGGACCGGTAACCCCCTTGGTGGCCCGCGGCCCGGCGCCGATGCTGATCTGGTCGCCGCGTCGCAGCATGACGCCGGCGAGCGCCGATACCATCAACCGGCTCGTTGAGCTTTATCGCCGCCACAGCGAGGGTCGGTTCGCGGAGTTTCTGGAAGGTCGCACCAAGCTCGCTGCGCTTGCCGCGAAATCAGGCATCGTGGAGAAGCCCGCCGGCCCGCTGGCCGGGCCGTTCGTTCCACCGCTGGCATACGCGACGCAGCAGCGTACCTACTTCTCGGCGGTCGTGGGTGCGGCGGCGCAATACCTGGCGCAAGCCGACGGTCCGCGCGTCGGCGCGCTCTCGCTCGACGGCTGGGATACGCATTCCGCAGAAGGCATTGCCAGCGGCACCCTGGCGGTGCTCCTCGGCGCGCTCGACGACGCCTTGGCGGCGATCAAGGACAATATGGGCACGGCTTGGCGCGAGACCGTGGTGGTCCTCATCACCGAGTTCGGCCGTACCGCGCACATCAACGGCAGCAAGGGCACCGACCACGGCACCGCCACGGTCGCGCTTGCCGTCGGGGGAGCGCTCAAGGGTGGTCGTGTGATCGCCGATTGGCCCGGACTCAAGCCGGCAAATCTCTTGGAGAACCGCGATCTCAAGCCGACCACCGACCTGCGCGCGGTGCTCAAAGGCCTGCTCAAGGATCACTTGCGTGCCGACGACCGCATGCTCGCGGCCAACGTGTTCCCCGGCAGCGAACAGATAAAGCCGATGGCAGGCCTGCTGGCATCGGCTTGAACGGACGCTCAACCGACACTGCGGGCTCAGTGAAACCGTCGAGCGGATGATAGGATAAACAATGAAGACCTCGCTTGTCGTTATCGCGGCTTCTGCGATCGGCCTTTTGGCTATCCTGCAGACGGCGGGACCGACTTCGGCCGCGCGGATTTGGACGTTTTGGCCCAATTCCGGCTATTGTCCATCCGGCACCTGCACCCTGAACGGGTATTGGAAAGCGGCGAACATCAAGTTCTGCAAGCCCCGGCCAAACTGCCGCTGGCACTGATCACGAGGACAGTGAGAGGTCGGCAGCACGATTTTGTCCGCCAAAAATGCGAAAGCCGCAGGACGAAGAATCCTGCGGCTTCCGTTTTGGCGACCGCTGCGGGGAGGCGAAAATTCAGCGGACGCCGGAGGAATCGAACTATCAGAGCTGCGAGCTGGGACCTCCCTCACCAGCCGGACCGTTCAGACCGGACCGGTGATGTCCTGACCCAAAACCCTCGCCGTCTCGATGCATCCAGTGGCCGCCCGGACGGAAGCCGTCGCCACGATCGTTCGACGCGAAGCGACGGAAGTGCGGCCGCAGCATGTGCGCCAGCCGGGTAAACCGCGCCTTCTGCGCATCGCTCAGGCTCTGGTAGAGCGGCGCGCCGGTGTCGGCGACCTTCTTGAGCGCGGCGCTGGCCTTACCTAGCGCATCGGCGCGGCGTCCGAGCCGGTCGAACGGATTGGTGGGAGCCTGGCCTTGCTGCGGCGCCGCTTCGCCCTGTTGCGGTTGAGCATTGTCGCGCTGCTGTTCTGCCGCCTGCCGGGCCTGCATGCGCTTCACGCGAAGCTGCGCGGCTTCACGCAATGCCTGCTCGAACGGCGGCCAGTTCTTGGCCTGGTCCGGCGTCAATTCGAGGCCGGCCTTGAGCGCGGCAATGCGCGCATCGGTGAACGCCGCCATATCCTCGGCACTCGGCCGGTGGTGCTGTTCGGCGCGCTGGCCCCAAGAATGGCCGAAGCCGCCGTGCTCGCCGAAACGCTGCTGGGCATAGACGAGCGAAGAGCCGGCGATGGCAAGAACTGCCGTCGCGGCGATAACGGGCTTGAGCATATGCTCCTCCACGGCTGTTTTGTTGCGGCAACTAAAGGCGCGGCGACCGCGCAACTCAAGTTAAAGTTTGGTCAGGTGCGCACGTGGCGGATTACGGCTTTGTAATCTTCGTCATAGTGGTGAAATAAACAGCCTGCCGTCGCGGCGCGGAAGCGGCGCGGAAGCGCTAATGCAGCACCTGCTGCAGGAACAGCCGTGTGCGCTCGTGCTGCGGCGATTCAAAAAATTGCTTCGGCGAGTTGATCTCTACGATCTGGCCGTCGGCCATGAAGATCATGCGGTCGGCGACCTGGCGGGCGAAGCCCATTTCGTGGGTCACCACCAGCATGGTGATGCCGTCGGCGGCGAACTCCACCATGGTGTCGAGGACCTCCTTCACCATCTCGGGATCGAGCGCCGAGGTCGGTTCGTCGAACAGCATAATGTTGGGGTTCATGCACAGCGCACGCGCGATCGCCACGCGCTGCTGCTGACCGCCCGACAAGCGTGCCGGATATTTCTGCGCCTGCTCGGGAATTTTCACCCGCGCCAGAAAGCGCATTGCCAGCTCTTCGGCCTGCTTCTTCGGCATGCGGCGCACCCAGATCGGCGCCAGCGTGCAGTTTTCCAGAACGGTCAGATGCGGAAACAGATTGAATTGCTGAAACACCATGCCGAC
>JASHXZ010000489.1 GCA_030043285.1 Xanthobacteraceae bacterium
GTGATGTCGTACCTCGTGTTGACCATCGCCTGGGCTTTGTTCTCGGGCACCACACGGCTCGTCTCGCTGGCGACTTCGGCATTTTTCGGGGTCGGCATGTATACCGTCGCGATGTCGATCAAAATACTGCCGCTCTATGCGTCCTTCGGGCTTGCGATCTTCATTGGGGCCGCGCTCGCGCTCGTCGTCGGCGTCCTTACATTGCGTCTGTCCGGCATGTTTTTCGTGATTTTCAGCTTCGGCCTTTCCGAAATGATCCGCGAGCTGATGGTCTGGTGGGAAATCAACCAGACCCACACGATGGGCCGCTATGTCTACGTGCCGTTCGATACGACGATGATCTACGAGCATCTGCTCGGCCTTGCCGTCGTGGTGTTTCTGGTCGGCTGGCTGCTGAGGCGCAGCCGTCTTGGTATTGCGCTGTTGGTGATCGGTGAGGACGAAACGGTGGCGCGCCAGGTCGGCATCAATGTGCCGTTCACCAAGGTGGCGATCTTTATCGTCTCGGCAATGTTCATGACGCTGACCGGCGCACTGATGGCGCCGCGATTCAGCTTTATCAATCCGAACTTTGCCTTCAATCCACTGGTCTCGTTCGTGGTTGTCATCATGGCGCTGCTCGGCGGATTGCAGAAGCTGTGGGCGCCGGTGCTTGGCGTCATTCCGCTCATTATCCTTTCGGAACGGCTGCAGACTCAATTTCCGTTCTGGTACAGCGTGCTGCTAGGCCTCGTCTTCATGATCATTGTCTATTTCCTGCCGCGCGGGGTGACCGGGCTGCTCGAAGATGCCTGGGAGGCGCTCGGCCGCCCACTGGCGTTGCCGCGCGGCTTGACCGGACCGCTGCTCGACGCCTGGGCCTGGCTTTCGCGGCCGGTTTTCCTGCCGCGCGGCATTGCCGGCATCATCGAGGACCGCTGGCTGAAGATCATGCCGCGGCCCGACGAGAAACGTTGAAGTCATGGCAGCGCTGCTGGAAGTCGAGAATCTGCGCAAAGCCTTCGGGGGATTGGTTGCCGTCAACGATCTTTCGCTCGCTGTCACGGCCGGCGAAGTGCTGGGACTCATCGGACCCAACGGGTCGGGCAAGACCACGCTGCTTAATTTGATCGCCGGCACGATCCGCCCCGATGCCGGCACGATCCGCATGGCCGGCGAAGACGTGACGCGCTTGGCCAACCATCTGCGGGTGCGCCGTCGCATCAACCGCACTTTCCAGCTGGTGCGCGCGCCGCCGAACATGCCGGCTATCGGCACTGTCATGGCGGCCGTACTGTACGGCGCCGGCGAGCGGGTGCGCTTCAAGGACGCAGGCTACGAGGCTGCCGGCTGGCTCGGTGAGATGAACGTGCTGACCAAGGCGGACCGCCGCTTCGATCAGCTCACCTATATCGAGCAGAAGCGAGTCGAGCTGGCGCGCGCGCTGGCGACGCGCCCGCGCGTGTTGTTGCTCGACGAATGGCTGTCGGGCTTGAGCCCGAGCGAACTGGAAGGCGGCATGTCCGTGGTGTGGAGTCTCGCCGCTCGGGGCATCGCCGTCATCCTTGTCGAGCACGTGATGACAGCGGTGCGTGCGCTCTGCCATCGCGTCATCGTCATGAACGCCGGGTCAAAGATCGCGGAGGGCCGCCCCGACGCGGTGTTGCGCGATCCCGAAGTGATTCGTGCTTATCTCGGTGACGCGGATGCTTGAAATCGACGGCCTCGACCATTCCTACGGCCGCCATCGCGCGCTCGACAACGTCGCGATCCGCGTGCACCCGGGCGAGGTCGTGGCGATCCTGGGCGCCAACGGCGCCGGCAAGACGACGCTCCTCAGCGCCGTTGCCGGACTGTTGCGGCCGTCCGGCGGCTCGATCCGCTATCGCGGAACGGAATTGGTCGGCTTGCGCGGCCATCAGATCGTCGAACTCGGAATTGCCACGGTGACCGAAGCCCGCCATCTGTTCGGGCCGCTGTCGGTCGCGGAGAATTTATCGCTTGGCGCCTTTACCGCCGCAGCGCGCGCCGCGGAGCCGGCCAGCCGGGACTATGTATTCAGCCTGTTTCCGCACCTCGCCAGGCGGCGGTCGCAGGTGGTGCGCACCATGAGCGGCGGTGAACAGCAGATGATCGCCGTCGGTCGCGCGCTTATGGCGCGGCCCTCGCTGCTGCTCCTTGACGAGCCTTCGCTCGGCCTCGCTCCCGTGATTGCCGCGGAACTGTTCGCGGCGCTGGAACGCATCGCACGCGACGGCACAACCAGCATCCTGATGGTGGAGCAGAATGCGCGGCGCGCGCTGAAAATGGCGCACCGCGGCTATCTGCTCTCGCTCGGCCGGATTGTCGGCGAAGGCCGCGCCGAAGCGTTGGCGCAAGATACGGCCGTGGCCGAGTCCTACCTCGGACTTTGAGCCGCACCGTCTCGGTACCATCTCACTTAGCAGCGTCGCGTTGCGGCGGCGGCGGTGCCGACCAGCGTTCTGCTGCCGTGTCGTCGGCCGATTTGGCCTGCACCCAGGCTGCGCCGTCGGCCGACTCCACCTGCTTCCAGAACGGCGCGCGGGTTTTCAGATAATCCATCAGAAATTCGGCTGCGGCGAATGCCGCCTGGCGGTGGCTCGACGCGGTTGCCACCAGCACGATGTCCTCGCCGGGCTCGATGCGGCCGTAGCGATGGATGACGAGCGCGCCAATGAGCGGCCAGCGCGCGCAGGCTTCCTCGACGTGGCGCGCAATCTCGGCCTCGGCCATGTCGGGATAATGTTCGAGGTTGAGCGCCGCGATCGGCACGCCGTCCTCGTCGGCGCGGCAAATCCCCGTAAAGGTCACCACGGCGCCGACGTCCTTGCGCACGCCGACAAGTTTTTCCACTTCGGCGGCAATCGCGATCGGCTCATGCTGCAGGCGGATGATCGCAGGCACCGGATCGCCGCCCACGCGGGGAGCAGACACGGGCTTACCCTCCCGTCATCGGCGGAAAGAACGCGATCTCGCCGGCGCCCTCGATCCTCGCCTCTGCACGCACGTGATTGCGGTCGATCGCGGCGCGGATCACTTTCGGGTTCTCAAACGCGTAGGCGTATTGCTCGCCCCGGCCGGAGAGCCACGCCATCAGCTCGGCGATGGTGGCGATGTCCGCCGGTGCCTCGATCTCCTCCTCGGCTTTGCCGACGCGCTCGCGCACCCAGGCGAAGTAGCGCAGCTTGATCTTTGTGGTTTGTCCCGCCGGCCCGGTCGTCACGCCCTATCCTCGGTGAGATGACGCAAGCCGGCCTGCAGGTAATCCCACCCGGTGTAGAGCGTCAGCAGCGCCGAAAGCCACAACAGCGTGATGCCGACCTTGGTAATGCCCGGCACCACCGCATCGCCGGCCTCGCCGACAATGAGAAAGCCGACGGCGACGAGCTGCAAGGTCGTCTTCCATTTGGCAAGCCGCGTCACCGGCACGCTGACCCGCAGTTCGGCGAGATATTCGCGCATGCCCGAAACCAGGATTTCGCGGCACAGGATGATCACGGCAGCACACAGCGCCCAGCCGTGGATGGTGCTCTCGGCCGCCAGCATCAACAGACAGGACGCCACCAGAAGCTTGTCGGCGATCGGATCGAGCATGCGGCCGAGCGAGGATTGCTGGGCCCAGATCCGGGCGAAATAGCCGTCGAGGAAATCCGAGATGGCAGCGACGACGAATACGGCGAGCGCAACCCAGCGCAGCCACAGTCCGCCGTGCAGGATGTTCTGGTAGAACATGCAGCCGACCACGACCGGGACCGCGACGATGCGGCCGTAGGTCAGGACGTTGGGCAGCGCCAGCGGATGGACGCGCAAGCGGCCCGAGGTCGTGGTGGTGGTCGAATTCATGGCCCTAAGATAGCGCTGCCGCCGAGCGACCGACAGGGCTTAACCCCGATATCCTCCGCCTACGTGGCTCCGCCATGGAAAAACGCGTAAATCCGCCGCGCCGTCTCGGCGCTGATGCCGTCGACCTGGATCAGGTCGGCCACGGCAGCGCGCTCGATCGCCTTGAGCGTGCCGAAGTGATGCAACAGCGCGCGCTTGCGGCTCGGCCCGATGCCAGCGATCTCCTGCAGGCCGCCCTCGCGCAAATCGCGCTTGCGCCGGGCGCGGTGCGAGCCGATGGCAAAGCGGTGCGCCTCGTCGCGCAGCCGCTCGACGAAATAGAGGACCGGATCGCGCGGCGGCAGCTTGAAGGAATCGCGCCCGGGCACGAAGAACGTCTCCCGCCCGGCATCGCGGTCAGGCCCCTTGGCGATCGCCACGAGCGGCACGTCGACGCCAAGGGCGCCGATCGTTTCGCGGGCGACGCTGAGCTGCCCCTGCCCGCCATCGATCAACACCAGGTCCGGCCAGGGCGAATCGTCCTCGCCATCGATGATGCGATCTTCACTTTCGCTTGATGCCGGCAGATCCATTGGCGACGCGGCCGGGGCAGTGCCCGCAGCGTGACCGTTGCCATCCGGTCCTGGCGTTTGTGGCTCCGGCGACTGCGCCCGCGGTGCCTCGGCCAGCAAGCGCTTGAACCGGCGGCTCAAGACTTCGCGCATCATGGCGAAATCGTCGCCCGGGGACAGATCGGCCGAACGGATGTTGAACTTGCGGTACTGACTTTTGCGAAAGCCTTCCGGGCCGGCGACGATCATGGCGCCGACCGCGTTGCTGCCCTGAATGTGACTGTTGTCGAACACTTCGATGCGGCGCGGCACGCGCGGCAGGGCGAATGTCACGGCAAGTTGCGCCAGCAGCTTCAGCTGCGAGGAAGTCTCCGCCAGCTTGCGGCCGAGCGCTTCGCGCGCATTGGCGAGCGCGTGCTCGACCAGATCCTTCTTCTCGCCGCGCTGCGGCACCATGATCTCGATCTTGCGGCCGCTTTTGGTGCACAGCGCCTCGGCAAGCAGCGCGCGATCCTCGATGGCGTGCGAGATCAGGACGAGCCGCGGCGGCGGCCGGTCATCGTAGAATTGCGCGAGGAACGCCGAAAGCACTTCGCCCGGCCCGAGCGAGCGATCGGCCTTGGGAAAATAGGCGCGATTGCCCCAGTTCTGGCCGGTGCGGAAGAAGAACACTTCGACGCAGGAGAAGCCGCCCTGCTGATGCACGGCAAAGACGTCGGCTTCCTCGACGCCGCGCGGATTGACGCCCTGATGCGACTGGATAGCCGACAGCGCCGCCAAGCGGTCGCGGTACACCGCGGCGCGCTCGAAATCGAGCGCGCTCGAGGCGTTTTCCATCTCGCCGGCGAGCTCGTCCTTGACCGCCTTGCTGCGCCCCGACAGGAACGCATTGGCCTCGCGAACGAGCGCAGTGTATTCCCGATATTCGATCTCTTTGGTGCACGGCCCCGAGCAGCGCTTGATCTGATAGAGCAGACACGGCCGGCTGCGACTCTCGAAGAACGGATCGCTGCACGCGCGCAACAGGAACGCGCGCTGCAGCGCGTTGATGGTGCGATTGACCGCCCAAACCGAAGCGAACGGCCCGTAATAATGACCGGGCCGGGTCCGCGCGCCGCGGTGCTTGAGAATTTGCGGCGCCCAGTGATCGGTGGTGATCAGGATGTAGGGAAACGATTTGTCGTCGCGCAGCACGACGTTGAAGCGCGGCCGCAGCCGCTTGATCAGGTTGGCTTCCAGCAGCAGCGCTTCGGTCTCGGTGCGGGTAACGACGAACTCGAGCGTGCGAGTGGCTCCGATCATGCGCTCGATCCGGGTGTCGAGCCCGGTCGGCCGCGCATAGGCGGTCACCCGCTTCTTGATGTTCTTGGCCTTGCCGACATAGAGCACGTCGCCGCGCCCATCGAGCAT
>JASHXZ010000490.1 GCA_030043285.1 Xanthobacteraceae bacterium
GGCCGCGGGCTCGTTCTCGTGCAGCTCCTGATGGGTCTTGCCGAGGCCGAACAGCGCATCGGGAAATCCGGGATAGAGCGCGAGCAACCGGGCAAACACCGCCTTGGCCTCGGCATGATGGCGTCGCTCGAGCAACAGGAAGCCGAGCTGCGCCTGCAGCGGCGACGCCATCGGGGCGGCTTCGACGCCACGCCGCAGCGTTTCGGCGGCCTCGTCGAAGCGCTTGAGCGAAATCAGGAGCTGGGCAAATTCGGCGAACGCCGGCGGATAGGGCGGGCTTCGCTTGACGGCACGGCGCAGCCGCGACGCCGCATCTTCGGCGCGGCCGGCAAGCTGCAGCGCGAGCGCAAGCTCGGTGTCGAGTTCCGGGTCGTGGCTCGAACGCGCCATAGGCTCCAACAGCGCGATCGCGTCGGCCGCCCTGCCTTGCAGGCGTATCGCGCGCCCGGCGATCTTCAACGCCGCGACATGGCGCCGATCAGCCTTGAGCACTTCGCCGGCCAAGCGCTCGGCGTCACCGGGGCGCTGGGCGTTGAGCGCCATGACAGCCTGCTGCAGCACGCCGTCGAAACGGCCCGGCATTTGGCTTGCCATTTGCGAATGCAAAGGCGGCTTCGTCATGGGCGGCGCCTTGACCAACCGATCAAGGCAAAAAGTCCTTGTGCATGCGGACGGTGAACTGCCAGTTGCTTTCGTTGGCAAGCGTGGTCGTCCCGCCGAGCGCGAGCGGCGCCGTCACGGCTCCGCCCGGCAGCTGTGCACTGATCAGCTGCTCGTAGATGACCTCGGCTCCGACATAAAAATCCTTGGTCACATCCCATTGCAGCCGGGAGCCGACGCCCCAGAGGCTCCAGTTATTGTTGCAACCGGGCAATGCCGTCGCGGTCGAACCGGCGGTGCCGGGAACGCCGGCGCCTTCGGCGACGCACAGCATGCCATTCGCCGAGCCGGCGCCGGTGCCATAGCTCTCAGCGAGGTAGGCGCCGACGAACGATTCATGCCATTGCGGCGTCCAATAGTGCTCATAGGCGCCGAGCACTTCCCAGCCCGTGGTCGTCAGGCAGCCGGTCGCGTTGCCGGCCCCCAGCGTGCCGCCATAAACGCAATCGGCACCGACGCCGAATCCCTCAGTCGCGCCAAGCGCGACCGACTCGCCCACGTTCGAGGGCGGATTCCAGAGGTACTTCGTGGCGCCTTGGGTGTAGTTCACCTGGGTGACGAAATAGTCGCCGGGCGCCACGAACGGCGCGTTGACCCTGACGCCCTCACCGAGCACCCAGCCCCACTGATCGCCAGGATGGCCGGTGAGCGCAGTGGCCCCGTAATAGGTCGGGTTCAGCTGGTGCGCCGCCACCATGACCTGGGCGCTACCCCAAGTCTGGTCCGTGCGGAGGTTTCCGATGTAATCGGGGTTCTGCCAACCCCCATAGCCGGCACCGGCGTTGCCGGGGGAAAACAACAGTGCACCCGGCGCCCCCGGACCACCAACCGCGCCGCCCGCTGCGCTCATGGCGATGATCTGCGAGGTACGGCGCTCTTCGGCCGAGATCGTCGCCGACACGCCGCCGCCGAGTTGAGCGGTATAGGCCCACACCCACCAGCCGCCGTCGCCGGTATCGCCCTGCGGCATGTTGCCGGCCCGATAGAGCAGCGCGGCAGCGGGGTAGAAGTCGAAAAACGACACTGCGAGACCGGCGGTGAAGCCGGCCCACTGCACATAGGCGCGGTTCGAGCTGAACTGCCCCGACGGCGCCTCGTTGCCGCTGTCGCTCGAGTTGATACCGACCGCGATGTAGCCGCGCGCCACGCCATAAGCCGTCTGCTCGCGGGCGTCGGCCGTGATGTAGCCGCGCTCGCGGGTCCAAATGTTATTGGTGACGCGGTTGTTCAAATCAGCGCCGAAGATGCCGGATATCGAATTGCCGTTGATGCCCCAGGTCGCCTCGGCGCGCACCCAGCCGCCGATCTTCAGGCACATGTCCGTGCCCGGCATGTAGTAGAAGCCGGCCCCGTACAGGCTGCAGATCTTCACGTACTGGACCGGTCCGGCTTTGACGGGAAGGTCGGCAGCTTGCCCTGGGCCAACCGCAACGACGGCGGCCGCGGAGCCGAACAGGAGGCGTCTCACCGTCTGCATTGCGATCCCCCATTGATTGCCGTGGCAAATCCCCCGCCGCGACGCCTCAGGGTCGCGGCTCTACGCTGAAACTATACGGCCTTTCGCCGTTCCGTTGTATCTCGACCATGGTTGAGTATGCCTGTTCGAGGTCGCGGGTAAAGGCCGCCGTATCGAATAGTGGGCAGCTGTCGCGGTTAGCGGCCATCTTGGCCTTGAGGGCGGCGAGAAGCCCAGGGTCGCGGGCGATTTTGATTGCCGAGGCCTCGTAATCCGCGAACGAGGTGGTGATAAGCTCGCCCAACCCGGCCGCCCTGAGCAAGCTGCCAGCGACCCGCCCAGAAAATGCCGATCCCAGGCAGGTGATAACTGGCAGACCTGCCCACAGTGCGTCGCTTGCGGTGGTGTGGGCATTGCAGGGCAGAGTATCCAAAAATAGATCGCCATGACGGTGCCGGGCCAGGTGCTCGGGCAGCGGCAGCCACTTTGCAAATATAAGGCGATCGGGACTGACGCCTCTCGTTGCCGCCTCTTTTCTCAAATTCGCGGCGGCTTTGGCGTGCCCCTCGAGCAGCCACAGTACGCTGCCAGGTACATGCTCGAGAATGCGCATCCAGCAGTCAAATACGCCGGGTACTATTTTGTAGTTGCTGTTGAAGCAGCAAAACACCAAGCCAGTTTCAGGAAGCCCGCACTCGGCGCGGCTAGGCCCGGCCTCAGAAATCAATCTTTTCCTGTCATTTGGTTGATAAGTGTGTGGCAGCCGAACCAACTTCTCAGAATAGAACTCGTCATCGGACTGCTCGAATAAAGTGTTGTCGCCAATGATATAATCGATATAGCGTGCTCCCATCGTGCCGGGGTATCCAAGGTAATTCACTTGCACAGGCGCGGGACGATGCGCAAAAATGTTTGTGCGCGCATCCTGCGTAAAGCCCTTCAAATCGAACAGCACATCGATTTTGGCGCTATTGATCTCATTCGCGATATCGCGATCTCCAAAGCTTCGACAGTCAAGAAAACTGTCAAATGATCTCTCGAGACGCCGGCGGATAGTGGATTTGTCGTCAGGCCCAATCGATATCGCGGTGGTCTCGAATTTTTCCGTATCGTGACACTCAAAGGCGTCGGCCATCAGGTAAGCTGTCGCATGCTCATGAAAATCGGCCGAGACATAGCCGATACGGATCCTCTCGTTCTTGTAAATTTCGCCCTTCCAGATGGGCGAAATTTACAAGAACGAGAGGATCCGTATCGGCTATGTCTCGGCCGATTTTCATGAGCATG
>JASHXZ010000491.1 GCA_030043285.1 Xanthobacteraceae bacterium
GGCGGCATGACGCGCAAGATGATCTACGAGGAATGATCCTCGTCGTTGGACTTGGCACGCGCCTTTCCGCAGGGTGGGTTGCAGGCGATACGCTGAACCGAGCTATTCGCTGAGAGCCAAACGCAAGCCCTTGAAAATTTTCAAAGCGTGCGAGTTGGGATCAGGATCGCCGGGCCGCCGTTCCAGGAACGCACGCATGCGCTCCGGCGCCGCCTTGGTCAAAGCCGCAACGTATTTCGCCGCATTCGGTTTGTCGCCCACAGTCGCATAGATCGATGCCAGCCAGACCTCGACCAAGGGCGAGCCGGGCATGAACGTATCGGCGCGGAGCGCCGACGCGAGAGCGTCCTGATCGTGGCCCAACTCAAGCTCCGCCTCGGCGGCGAACAAATACCAATAGCCTAAGCTGGGATCATTGGGTGTGACGGCGCGGATCGTCTGCTGAATCAGCTCCAACCCTTTTTCCGGCTGTCCGAGCCTGGTGAGGACGTCGCCCATCTGGCCCTGGGCCGACAGGAAGCTCGGATTGATTTCAAGGCAGCGCTGCAGCAGCCGCAAGCTTGCCTCGTAGTCGCGGCGGTGCTTCTGCAAAAGCGCGAGACTGTAAAGCGCCGAAATCGAATTCGGATATTTGCGCAGCGCTTCGTTCAGAACGCGCTCGGTCGCCGCGAAATCGGGCGGTGGATCCAAATCGACAAAGTTCATCGTGCCGGAGACCTGTACCCGCGCTATCGCCAGAAGCGCCGCCTGATTGTGCGGCTCGCGTTGCAGCGCCTCATTGAACCAGGAGAGCGCGGCGGTGAGGTTTTCGCCCGTGTTGCCGCGCTGCAGCGCCCAATAGCCGCGCGCGACCAGTTCTCTTGTCGTCAGCTCCGCACGCGGCTTGTCGCGCGTCTGCAAGGTGGCCAGTCTGCCGATCTCGATCGCAACCATGCGCGCGATGCCGCGCGCCGCATCGTCCGCGGTCAGCGCCGTATCGTCCTGGCCGCGCTGCAGATTATCGGACCACACATTGGTGCGGCTTGCGGTATCCACCAGTTCGACGTCGATGTGACGGCCGTTGTCCTGGCCGGAAACGTGACCGAGCACAGCGTATCGCACGCCGAGTTCGGCGATCAGGCTCGGATCAAACGGCCGGTCGCGGTAGAACTCCGAAGTAGGCTCCGAAATCACCCGCAGGCCGGCGAAGCGGCTGAGATAGCCGATCATGCTGTGCGTCAGTGCGCGGGCAAACGTCCCATCGTCGGAGCGCGCTGGATTGTCGAATGCGAAGGGCAGAACCACAACGCCTTGGTTCAGCTGCGCAACACCGACCTGCTGCAGCGATTTCGGGCCATAAGCAAAGGTCAGCACCGCGGTAACGGCAATCGCCAGAACCCCAAGGCCGGCCCATCGGCCCGCCGGTTGGAGCCCTCGCCAAAATGGCGGCGGCGGAGGACGATCGACCGCAGGCATCGGCGCCGGCGCAGCGGCAAGCGGCTCAGAACTTGGCGTCGGTTCTGGCGCCGGTTCTGGCACGGACGGCGCAGGCACAATGGATGGCGGCTCAAGCGCGCTGATCAAAGCAATCGCGGGCTGCACAACGTCCTGCACTGCCGGCGCAGGCGTCTCGCGCGGCTGCGCCCGCTCGAACCCGCCGCGCTTGATCTCTTCGATCAAACTGCGCGTTGCCGGTTCGGGAGCAACGTCGAGCTCACTGCGCAACAGATCGATGAGCGATTTGGCGCGGGTGAGTGCAGCATCGCGGCCCCTGTAGCGCGCCAAAAGTGTCAGCGCGCGGCGCTGCCGGTCTTCCTGCGTCGGCTCAAGCCCGACCGCGCGCTCGGCAGCCGCAATGGCAGCCTTGCCGTCGCCGCTCGCCTCGGCATTGCGACACAGCGCATCGAATACGGCTGCTGCCGTCCCAGCCAACTGGTCGGCCTCGCGACCGCGCCACATGTCGAACTCTTCGGTGTCGAGGGCGAGATCCGCCAGAAATGGGCCGCGCCAGAGCGCGGCGGCTTGAACGAGGTCCTGCTCGCGCCCCGAGGCCGCAAGCGACACGAACGTGCGCGCATCGACCCGGAGCAATGACGCCCGCAGTCCGATCACTTCGCGGTCGACCAGAAGAATCTCAGATGCGGCGCACAGATCGCCGCGCACCGAATTAAGACATTGGCGCAGGCTGTGCCGCGCCAGCATGTCGGGATTGTCGCCCCAAAACAGCGTCGCGAGCTCTTCGCGCTTTGCCTGAAAATCGGGCCGCATCGCCAGATAGGCAAGCAATGCCTGCGGTTTTTTCCCTCGCACCGAAATCGGAATCGCACGACCAACGTCCGCTTCGATCGCGAACGAGCCGAGCAGATGCAAGGTGACCGTGCAGAGTTTGGTCATTGCTTTGCTTCGAGGAGCTGATCAGCAGCCCTGCAATTTTATCACTCCTGATCTGCGGACACTAGAAGTGGCCCGCTGGCCGACGCCCGGGTTGCTCGACTGCGGTTAACCCTTTCATCTCTCAACGACTTTTGCGTTGACGCCGCGATGACACCGCCTTGACGGGCTTCATGCCATGACGGCCGCGAAAGCCGATCCGACCGACCGAAGCCGACACCATGGCAACCAATACCGGCCATAAAACGGATACGCCCGAGCCCGCGGTCAACCTCTGGCGCTGGTTTTGGATGCTTGTCTTTGGTGTTGTCGTCGTGACCCTCATCGCAATGGCTGCGATTTCAAATAAGGGCGTCGGGGAACAGGTCGTTCCCGGCCCGGATTGGCCGCGGTGCTGCGATAATTGGAATGGAAAGCGGGTATCCGCGTCTAAGCA
>JASHXZ010000492.1 GCA_030043285.1 Xanthobacteraceae bacterium
TTAGCCGTCGGTCTCACGGCGGCGGGCTACGGCGCCGGCGCCGCGCTCACCGTGGTTCCGATTCGTGCGGTCATCGCCTCCGGCGGCTACGCGGAGGCGTTTTTCTGGTTCGGGCTGATCCAGGGCGGCGTTGTCTTCCTTCTGGCTGGGCTGTTGCGGGCACCAGACCCAGGCGAATTGGCGGGCCTCGCTGCGCCCAAGGTCGCGCAGGCTTCGCGCAACTTCTCGCCGCGGGAGATCTTGAGCACGCCGGTGTTCTGGGTCCTTTACATCATGTTCGTCATGGTGGCGGCGTCCGGCCTGATGGCGACCGCGCAGATTGCGCCCATCGCCAAGGACTTCGGCATCACCAATTCGATCGTGTTCTGGGGCGCTACCGCGCTGAGTGCGGCGCTGATCATCGACAATGTCTGCAACGGCTTGGCGCGGCCATTGTTCGGATGGGTCTCCGACTACGTTGGCCGCGAGTACACGATGGCGATCGCCTTTGGCCTGGGCGGCATCGCCTACTGGCTACTCGGCACGCTTGGTCATGCGCCGTGGGCCTTCGTGTTATTTGCTGCGCTGATCTTCCTCACCTGGGGCGAGATCTACAGCCTGTTCCCGTCGACCTGCACCGACACATTCGGGTCGAAGTTCGCGACGGTGAATTTGAGCCTGCTCTACACCGCCAAGGGCGCGTCGGCGTTCCTCGTTCCGGTGGCCAACATCATCAAATCCGCAACCGGCGGCTGGCACATGGTGTTCGTGATCACCGCGATCATGAATTTCATCGTGGTGGCGCTGGCGCTGTTCGTCCTCAAGCCGTTGCGGCAGAAGTTCATGCGCGGCTGAGCTACGTTCTCGCTGAGCCGGGTCCGCCCAGCTACCGAGAAGTCTGAACGGGGGCCTTTCGGCCTCCGTTTTCTTTTGTGCAACAGGACTGGCATTTGTCGCGCGCCGATGCGGTGGCGTACTGCCCACCAAGTCGGCTCGGACGGACACCCCTGTGGCATCATGTTTATACTAAGTTTACGAACAGACTTTCGTCATAACTGTGGCAAAAATGCCACAACTTCGCCTTGCATATGGTTAAAAATAGCCTAAAGTATAGCAGGGCAGGAAAATTTTGGGGGGTGGTCACATGGCTTCGCTGCCGCGGAGCGTGCAATGGCGCGCTGGTTTATTGGCATCTTCGGCGCTTGTATGGCTGAGCATCGGAGCGCTCCCCGCAGGGGCCCAAGGCGTCTCAGATGCCCAAATTAAGGCGCTGCAGGCCCAGATCGACAAGCTGCAACAGACCGTCAAGCAACTCGAGGCCCAACAGGCCCACAATGCCGCCGAGACCCACGCGGCCAAGCAAGCGGCGACCCACGCCGAGGTCAAGGCCGAGCAGGCCCGGGCAACGGCAGCGCAGGTCCCGGCCCAGGTTGCCAACCTCCCGACCAAGGCTACGGCCACGGACGGCTGGTATTTCAGGCACAAGCCCGGAAGCGCGCTGACCTTCGAGACGCCAGGCGGCGAAATCACCGGATACGGCAATATCGACGTCTCATTCGACTATGGATCAAAGGACGTGGAGCCGTTGACGCTCAATGGGGCGACCGGGCCGGTCGGGAATTTCGGCTGGATGCCGGCGATTTCCACCAATGTTTCCTACTTCGGCCTCCGCGGCTTCCAGCGGATTCCTCACCAAGATCTCAACTTCGTGTACCAATTGGAAGCCGGCTTCGAAGTTTCTGCAACGCCGGGAACGGCGGAGAACAACAGCGCCGACCACAATACGGTCAATGGCGCGTTGTTCAACCGCAACACCTTTATCGGCGTCGCCTCGCCGGCTTACGGCGCAATCAAAATCGGCAAAACCACCGCGCCGTATGCGAACTCAACTGCGGCCTTCAATCCGTTCACCGGCACATGGGGCGATTACGAAGCCATCATGGGCAACACCGGCGGCGACCTTCGTGACGAGTTCAACACGCGCCTCGATCATTCCGTGTGGTACGAATCGCCGACGATGGGCGGATGGCAGTTTAATGCCCTGCTCTCACCGGGCCAGAACCGTTCCTTGCTCAGCACCAATATTGCGGCTGGGGAAGTCGAGTGCACGGGTGGCGATACGCCGCAAAGCGGCGGCAACAACCCCGATGCCTGCAACGATGGTGCGTTCGGCAACGCCTTCAGCACCAACCTCAGCTACACCAACGGCGGCTTCTACGCCACCGGCGCATTCGAATGGCACCAGGCGGTCAACCGCCAAAGCGATATCTCGGCGATTTACGGCGTTGGCAGCCCCGGCAGCTCAGGTTGCAGCACGCTGGCGAGCGCCGCCAGTCAGGCCGCTTGTCAGAATCTCTTCAATCAAGACGTCGCCGATGAGTGGGCCGCCAAGTTCGGCGCGCTGTACAAATTCTCCAGCACCGGCACCACAGTCGGCGCCATCGTCGAATATTTGCAGCGCGACGTCCCGCAGGACCTGCAATTCCAGGACGAGCGCACGCGCTTCGGCACCTGGCTCTTTGTAAGCCAGGAGGTAACCCCGGTCGACAGTGTCCACTTTGGCTGGGCGCATGCCTTCCCTACCCCGGGCGATCCCGGACAACATAACGACGCCACCCTCGTGACCGCGGACGGCGCGGGAGCTTACGCGCCGAACGCTAACCAGGCTGATCTGGTTACGGCAATGTGGAGGCACACGCTCATGCCGGGCCTGACTTGGTATAACGTCGCGTCGGTGATCTTCAACGGACCGAGCGCCCACTACGCCCTCGGCGCACAAAGCTCAACCGGGGTCAGCGTCGATTGCCATGATGCCTCCAACACAGACGGCAGTTACGGGCCCTACGTCGGTGCTCCCGGTCCTGCCTGCTTTACCGGCACCACGATCGTCGGCGTAGCTACGGGCTTGAACTATAAATTCTGAGGGCGACGCGTCTCTTAGAATTGCAACAAATTGCAGCGCGGCGCACCCCACGGTCGCCGCGCTGTTGTTTTTTTAAGCCTTGGCGCGCTGGATGACGCGGTGCCGGATCACGCCTGAACGTCATGGCGATCGGGGTCTAAGATGCACGGGTGTGCGGTCTTAGCTGGAATCCCATGTTGAAGTTGGCGCCATTGTTCAGTTTTTGACAATTGCGAACGTTCTCCGCAGGATGGATCGAACCCGGACGGGAGAGGTATTTGTTGTGCACTGGAGCGCGTGTGGTGATGTGGAGTGAGCTATGAAATTTCTCGTCCCGATGTTGGTCGTGATGTTCACTGGCGTAACAGCGACGGCTGCAAATGCGACCGGTCCTGAACTCTACCCAGCTCCCGGATGGTCCGCTCATTCGACGATCCTCACAAGCGCCCGTGACCGGTACGTCAGATATTTCCACGGGCCACGGAATTGTTGCGTCATGGGACCGGCCTATGGCCACCCGGGCAATTGGTTGGGCCCGGCCTATAACGGCAATTATTGGATGCCGAACCCGCAAACGTGCGGTCCCGGTGCCTGCCAGGATAACCCCTGGTACTGAGGGCACGATCCAGCGCGCGGCGCGCTATTCAGAGGACACGATCCGCCGGGTGGCGCGCAGTTAAAACACCCGCCGGATTCGCTGCCTTTTTGTCCGAACGGGCCTCACCGGATTGCGCTGAGCCGAATGGAATAATCGGGCTCTTCAAGGTTTTGCGCTGCTGAGGGAGCCGGGCCCAGCTACGGGCAGTCCAGGCGGCGGCCGCAATCCCCCGCTTTGCCCCCGCAGTCATCGGATTGGTTGGGGTGCCGCGCCCCGACGGGCTTGCTCGCCCATCTTTCCTGGCATAATGTATTCCAGCATGAGTTCAGCCGCTTCCATCTTGCCTAAGCGCCGCCCCGATGTGGCGCCGGCAGAACCCGCAGAGCGGCGCGTTGCCGTCGATCCGTTGACCAGCGCGGCGAGCCTGAAGCGGCAGGCCTATGCGGGCCTCAAGAACGCCATTGCGGCCATGGACGTGTACGGCAGCCGCGCCGAGATCCGCCTTGACGAGCGGCGCCTCGCCGCCGATTTCGGCATCAGCCGCACACCGGTGCGTGAGGCGATGGCCCAGCTCGAGCGCGAGGGTTTCGTGCGCTCGGAGCCGCGACGCGGCGTCTATGTGGTGCGCAAGAGCAAACGCGAGGTGATCGAGCTGATCACGGTGTGGGCGGCGCTCGAAGGCATGGCGGCGCGGCTGATCACCCAGGAGGCCACCAGCGAGGAGATCGCATCGCTGCGCCGCATGTTCGCGACCTTCGAAAACGGCGCGGTCCGTGCGCACCTTGATGAATACTCGCAGCTCAACATCGAGTTTCATCAGACCATTATCCGGTTGAGCCGCAACGAGGCGCTGATCAATCTCGCCGAAAACCTGTTCACCCATATGCGGATGATCCGGCGCAAGACCATCGGCGAGAAGGATCGCGCCGACCGCTCGATCCGCGATCACATCCACATCATTGAAGCGCTGGAAGCGCGCGACATGCAATGTGCCGAGCGGCTGGTGCGCGATCACGCGCTCGGTCTTGCGGAACATGTGGCCAAATACGCCGATTATCTGGATTGAAGGAAACGGGCAAAGGCTCGCTGCAAAACGTTTAGGAAGAACTCCCATGGCTGAAGCCGCAGTACACAGTATCAGTGCCAATTCGCCGGAAGCCGAACGCGAGCTGACCGACGGATTCCACCTCCTGATCGACGCGCTTAAACTCAACGGCATCAAGACGATCTACGGCGTGCCCGGCATCCCGATCACCGATTTCGGCCGCATGGCGCAGGCGTCGGGTATCCGCGTGCTGTCGTTCCGCCACGAGCAGAATGCCGGATATGCGGCCGCGATCGCCGGCTTCCTGACCAAAGAGCCGGGCGTGTGTCTTACGGTTTCGGCGCCGGGCTTCCTCAACGGATTGACCGCGCTGGCGCACGCCACCACCAACTGCTTCCCGATGATCCAGATTTCAGGCTCGTCCGAGCGCGAGGTGGTCGATCTGCAGCAGGGCGATTACGAAGAGATGGACCAGCTCGCCATCGCCAAGCCGCTGTGCAAGGCCGCGTTCCGCGTGCTGCATGCGCAAGACATCGGCATCGGTCTCGCGCGTGCGATCCGCGCCGCCGTTTCCGGACGCCCGGGCGGCGTCTACCTCGATCTGCCGGCCAAGTTGTTCGCCCAGGTCATTGACGCCGAGGCCGGACGCAAGTCTCTGGTCAAGGTGATCGACCCGGCGCCGGCCCAGATTCCAGCGCCGGAGGCGGTCGAGCGAGCGCTCGATGTCCTCAAAAGCGCCAAGCGTCCGCTCATCATTCTGGGCAAAGGCGCGGCCTACGCCCAGGCCGACGACACCATCAAGAGCTTCGTCGAGAAGACCGGCATTCCGTTCCTGCCGATGAGCATGGCGAAAGGGCTGTTGCCCGATACGCATCCGCAATGCACCGGCGCGGCGCGCTCGACCGTGCTCAAAGACTCCGACGTCGTGATGCTGATCGGCGCCCGTCTCAACTGGCTCTTATCGCACGGCAAAGGGAAAGCGTGGGGCGAGGCGCCGAAGAAGTTCATCCAGATCGACATCGAGCCCAAGGAGATGGACTCGAATGCCGAGATCGCCGCCCCGGTGGTTGGCGACATCGGCTCGGCCGTCGCCGCATTGCTCGCCG
>JASHXZ010000493.1 GCA_030043285.1 Xanthobacteraceae bacterium
CGATCCTTCCGGCATATTCGAATGATTCTGGCGTGTTGAGTGCGGCGACATAAAATTTCGGCCGCGGCTGTTGCGTCGGGCGGGGCAGCGAGGTGGTGTTCTCGATCGTGTGGAATCGGCCGCGATGGGTGACCCCCTCCTCGCGCAGCAACAGGTCCACCTGCTCGATGCCTTCGCGGTAGCGCGCCACCGACTCGTCGGGCGAGCGCGCAAAGCGGCGGAATTCGTGCGGCAGGAAGGCGCGCGCGAAGCCGACATCGAACCGGCCGGCCGAGATGGCGTCCAGCATGGCGATCTCGCCGGCAAGCTTCAGCGGATTGTTGAACGCCGGCACCACGGCGCCAGTGAGCAGCCGCATCTTTTTGGTGCGCTGCGCGGCAGCGGCCAGAAACAGCATCGGGTTGGGGCTGTAACCGCCATAGCGCTCAAAATAGTGCTCGACCGAGCGCGCATGCGAATAGCCGAGCGCATCGGCCTCTTCGGCGATGTCGAGGCTCTGCGCAAAATATTCGGCGGCGCTTTTGTGCGCCGGCTGAAAATTGGGAAAGAATTGGACGCCGAACTGCATTTTTGACTCGCTCCGGCATCCTTAGAGCGGTGCGTTGACGTGAACGTCAAGCCCGTGGGCGGCGACGATGCCGCCGACCTGATCGCTGCGGAATATGTGGGCGTCGACTACGGCGCCGAGGTCGCGCGTCATTTCGGCGGCCGAGCGATCGGCTTTCGGCTTGATTTGCGCGCTTAAGTAAGCGCCTTCGAGCCGGTTGAGCTCGACCAGCGCTTTGCCGAACGGCGCCTGCATGCGTTCATAGCGCTTCAGCCCGGCATCGAGATCGTCGCCGGCCGCGCGGATGCTGTCGGCGAGGCAGGCGGCGTCGAG
Source organism: Xanthobacteraceae bacterium (assembly GCA_030043285.1). Lineage (GTDB taxonomy): Bacteria > Pseudomonadota > Alphaproteobacteria > Rhizobiales > Xanthobacteraceae > BOG-931. The sequence continues at coordinate 881 of JASHXZ010000493.1, forward strand.
CGCCGCCTTGGTGGTGCCGGCGCCGGCATGCGGGCGCGCCACAAACGCGGCGTCGCCGGCCAGAACGACCCGTCCGAACACCAGACGCGGCGACGTCAGATCGTAGATCGGCTGGAAGAACGGCGCGGTGCGCGCAAATATTTCGGCGACCTGCGGCGCAATGGTCGCGCGCGCGTCAGCCTTGACGCCGGCGATCACGTCCGGCCGGATGAGCGGCGGCGGAATGCCGGCCGCGTGATAACGTCCCGCCGCATCGGTGCAGATATCGATCAGGCCCTGCGCGCTGACCGGCCGATACCAGACGATGTTGTAGGCGCGCCGTCCGACCGCGGTGTCGTTGTCGCGCCCGGGCACCGCATAGCTGATAAGCTGCTCGCCCTCCGGCAGGCAGAACGCATAAAGCTCGACCAGCTCGCGCCACAACTCGCGCGGCACGTCGGCCTCATCAAGCACCGCGCGCCAGGCCACATAGCCGGCATAGACCGGCGCAACGTCCGGCAAAAACTGCGCGCGCACCGCGGACCGGATGCCGTCGGCGCCGACCAGCAAATCGCCGCGTTCGCTGCTGCCGTCGGCGAAGAACGCCGTGACGCCGTCGCCGTCCGGCGCCACCCGGACCAGCCGTTTGCCGAGCCGATACGCTTGCGTCGGCAGTCCATCCAGCAAGGCACGGTAGAGCCGCGACCAGCCGCTCAGCGTACGCGCGGTCGGCCGCTCGATGACGATGTCGCCGTTGCGGTCGAGCAAAACGGCCTTGCTGGGCGTCAGCCCCATGGACTCGTCGAAATCGATGCCGGCGCGGTTGAGGATGCCGATCAGCTGCGGATGCGTGCCGAGCCCGACGCCGCGGCTCGCCAGCTCTTCCTCGTTGCGCTCGAACACCACGGCGTCCCAGCCTGTGCTGCGCAACAGATGCGCCGCGATCAGCCCGCCGAGCGAGCCGCCGATGACCAGCGCGCGTCTGCTCATGCGTCAGGGCGTCGCCCAGGACATGTCGTCGTGGCCGGGCTTGTAGTCCATGTTGGTCGCCGCCGGATTGCGGTTGATCAGCGGGCGGCCGTACATCGGATTGGTCTGGCTGCGCGTCTCGTGCTCGACGGTGAACAACACTTCGCGGGTGTCGAGATCGATCACGTCCTTGAAGCGATATTGGTACTGGTTGTCCTCGATCGTGATCAGGCCGAGGTCGAGCAGCTTCCGATACGGTCCGGAGAAATCCGTAATGTAAATCTGCACGTGGTGCTTGTCGTAAGCCTGCTCCGGCGTGTCAGTCTCGCGGAAATAAAAATATTGCTTCTCGCCAACCTGCACCCGCGCCTCCGGCCCGGCGCCGTTCTTGTGCACGTCCGCCGGCGCGTTCAGCACCTCGCGATAGAAGCGCGCGATGCGTTCGGCGGTGCCGGGGCGCACGTCGAAGCGGATATAGGGCATGCCGAGCATGACCCGGCCGAAGCGCTCGGCGTCCGGCGTGTGGACGTGGATGCGGTTGCCCCACGGGCAGACCGTCTCGATGCAATCGTTGCTTTCGCGGAAATCGAACTTGGTGCCGTCGAGCTTTTTGCTTTTGCGCACCTTGGTGAGCCGCTCAAGCAGGCCTTGGCGATCCGGCGACACCAGGCCGACCACGCCGCGGAGCACGTCGGGCGTGCCCATAGGCAGGTGGAATTGGCTGATGCCGACATTGATCCACATGTTGCCCGAGCCGGTGTTGAGGAACGGGTCGCGGGTATAGCCGAGGCCGGTGACGTAATAATCGGTACCGTGGTGCTGGTCGGTGATGCAGACATTGACGTGTCCGATGCCGACGATATTGCCGATGTCCTCGGCGGCGCGGTCGTATTGTTCTTGCGGTTTTTGCGACATTGGCAGGTCCTTGGGCGCGTTCCTTCGTGAATGGCGCAATACTAGAGCATATTGCCGCGGGCTAAAATACGTTTGCCCGGCGCAGCGCGCATACCGCTTCCGCGTCGAGAGGACCGAGGATTGATGCTTTAGTCAGTAGGCTCGATGCCGGAAGCGCGGATCACTTTGCCCCATTTCACGCCCTCGGACGCGATGAAGGCGCCGAATTCCGCCGGCGTGTCCGATTGCGCCACGATGCCGATCGCCCTAAAGCGCGCCGCCGTCTTCGGCCGCTTCAGGTCGGGCTGCAGCGCGTCGCTGATCTTGTCGACGATCGCTTTCGGCGTGCCGGCGCGCGCGAACAGGCCCTGCCAGCTCTTGGCGTCGTAGCCCGCCACCGTCTCGGCCACGCTCGGCACGTCGGGCATATCGGGGTTGCGGGTATTCGCCAGCATCGCGATCAGTCTCAGCTTGCCCGCCTGGATCAGCGGCATCGCGGGAGCGAGATCGGTGAACTCCATCGAGACGTTGCCGCTGGCCACGTCGGTCAGCCCTGGGATCGAGCCCTTATACGGAATGTGGCGGATGGACACGCCGGTCATGGTCTTGAACAGCTCGGCGAAAATCTGGTGCGGCGTGCCGATGCCGGCCGACGCGTAGGTCAGCGCATCGGGTTTTTGCTTGGCGAGCGCGATCAGGTCGGCGACCGATTTCACCGGCAGCGACGGCGAGACCACAAGGCCGAACTGAGTGAGGCCGATCAGCCCAACCGGTTCGAAATCCTTGCCCAGATCGTAAGACACGTGCTTCTTCAGATACGGCAAGAGCGTGATGACGCTCGGCGCATGCAACAGCGTATAGCCGTCGGGCGCCGCCTTGGCCGCATACGCGATGCCGATTTCGCCGCCCGCGCCCGGACGATTCTCCACGACGAAGCTGCCGTGCAGCGCGCGCTGCAAAACCTCGGCCTCGTAGCGGCCCAAAATGTCGGTCGAGCCGCCCGGCGTGAACGGCACCACGATGGTCACCGGACGCGTCGGGTAATCGTCCGCCGCGAGCGCCGGCAACAACGCGAGAGCGATCAGCACGCAGGCCACTGACGCAGCGCCCGCCTTCCGCATCACCGTCATGGTGTCCTCCACCGAAGGCGACGCTACACCGATGCTCCGCGATCTTACAAGCTATGACGCGCCATGGCTGGTCTCGCACCGCAACGGTGCTAAGACTGCCCGCCGGTTGGACACGTTGAGTGCGGGGCGCGGTGGCGGGCATTTGGTCAAAAATCGTGGTGGCGTCGCGCGACGGCATCGAGGCGCGCGGCCGTGCCACCGACATCGATTATCGGCTGCTGGTTCCGCTGCTGTCGACGTCGGTGATTATCCAGACGGTGTATGCGATCCTTCGCGTCACCACGTCCTACCGCGCCATCGAGCTCGACCTGCCGGTGGTTTGGCTTGGCGTGATCTCGGCGACGTTTGCGGTGCTGCCGATGGTGCTCGCCGTCTGGCTCGGCCGGCTGCTCGATCGCGGCCATGACGCGGTCGCGGCCTGGATCGGCTCAGTGCTGCTGGTGCTGGCCTGCGCGGGTTTTTGCTTCTGGGCCAATTCGATTACGGCGCTGCTGCTGCTCACGGCCTTGTTCGGCATCGCGCACCTGTTCCTGATGGCGAGCCAGCAGATGCTGTGCGTCCGTTGCTCCGGACCGCGCGGCCGCGACGCCGCGTTCGGCAATTACGTGGTGTCGAGCGCCATCGGCCAGGGCCTCGGGCCGTACGTGGTCGCCTGGATCGGCGGTCCGGCGACCTTGCCGCCAACCCGGCCGCTGTTTGTCATCGCCCTCCTGATCTCGACCGTGTCGCTCGTGACCGCCGCGGCCATCCGGCCGGCGCCCAAGCACATGATGCCGCCGCCGAGCCGAGAAGTCGTGCCGGTGCGCACCTTGCTGCGGCAGCGCGGCCTGATGGCGGTGCTGGTGGCAAGCGTGATCACCATCACCTCACAGGATTTGCTCACCATCTACCTGCCACTCCTCGGCACCGAGCAAAATATCGACGTGCGCAGCATCGGCGGCCTGCTCACGGTGCGCTCCATCGCTTCGCTGGTTTCGCGATTAGGCTACACGCGCATCCTGCGCCTGGTCCCGCGCCAGCCGCTGACCTTGATCACCATGACGGGCGCGGCGATCGGCTTTGCCTGCTTCGCGCTGCCGATCCCGCTCTCCGGCATGTACGCCGCCATGACGTTCCTCGGCCTGTCGCTCGGCATCGCCACGACGTTGAGCCTCACCAACGTGGTCGATCTCGCGTCCGCCGCCGCGATGGGCACGGTGATGTCGCTGCGCATCACCGGCAACCGGCTCGGCCAGGCGGCGGTGCCGTTCATCGCCAGCCTGATCGCCGCCGCGACCGGCGTCGCCGGCATTTTCGCCATCATCGCGGCGAGCCTCGCGGCATCCGGCGCGTCGGTGCATTTCAGCCGGCAGGAGCAATAAGGCGCGCCGTGGCTGCCGCACACTTACCGCTTGATCTGCTCCAGCTCCGGAAACGGCGCATAGGTTACGGCCAAACACGGCTCGCGCGGGGTATCGACGAAGTCGTCGAAGCGGCCGGCGAGAAACACCGCTTCGACCTGCTTGATGCCGGCATAGCTCCCGTCGTCGCGCTTACCGTTGAAGCGCATGCAGACCACATAGCGCGTGCCGCTGCCCACCTCTTTGAGCATCGGCTCGGCGATCGAAGCATCGCGGATACCGGTCGGATCGTTCAGATAGGCATGCATGGCGGCGAGGATTTCGGCCTTGTAATTGGTCGGATAGGCGTGGACGCCCTCGTCAGCGCCGCCTTGGTGCCCGAGGTGCATGCCGCCGCGCGCGCAGGCGGC
>JASHXZ010000494.1 GCA_030043285.1 Xanthobacteraceae bacterium
CAGAACGTCTACAAGGTATCCGGCGGCCTGCACGGCGTCGGCGTCTCGGTGGTCAACGCGCTGTCGGAGTGGCTCAAGCTCACGATCTGGCGCGACGGCCAGGAGCATTCCATGGAATTCCACGACGGCGAGCCGGTGGCGCCGCTCGCCGTGGTCGGCGCCGCGCGCGACAAGCGCGGCACCGAGGTGACGTTCCTGCCGTCGAAGAAAACCTTCACGATGACCGAATTCGACTTCGCCACCTTGGAGCACCGGCTGCGCGAGCTCGCGTTCCTCAATTCCGGCGTCACCATCGTGCTCTCCGACATGCGGCACGCGGTCGAGAAGAGCGAGCGCCTGCACTACGAGGGCGGCGTCGAGGCTTTCGTCAAATATCTGGACCGCAACAAGACGCCGCTCATTCCGCAGCCGATCCTGATCAAATCCGAGCGCGACGGCATTGGCGTCGACTGCGCGCTGTGGTGGAACGACGGCTACCATGAAAGCGTGCTGTGCTTCACCAACAACATCCCGCAGCGCGACGGCGGCACGCATCTGGCCGGCTTCCGCGGCGCGCTGACGCGCCAAGTCACCTCGTACGCGGATTCCAGCGGCGGCGCCCGTAAGGAGAAAGTCGCGCTCACCGGCGACGATTGCCGCGAGGGCTTGACCGCGGTGCTGTCCTGCAAGGTGCCCGATCCGAAATTCTCGTCGCAGACCAAGGACAAGCTGGTGTCCTCCGAGGTGCGCCCGGTGGTCGAGGGCGTGCTCAACGACATGCTCAAGGCCTGGTTCGAGGAGCACCCGTCCGAAGCCAGGATGATCGTCGGCAAGGTCATCCAGGCCGCGGCGGCGCGCGAAGCCGCCCGCAAGGCGCGCGAGATGACGCGCAAAAGCGCACTCGGCATCACCTCGCTGCCCGGAAAGCTCGCCGATTGCCAGGAGCGCGATCCGGCCAAATCCGAATTGTTCATCGTCGAGGGCGATTCCGCCGGCGGCTCGGCCAAACAGGGCCGCAACCGAGAGTTCCAGGCTGTCCTGCCGTTGCGCGGCAAGATTCTCAACGTCGAGCGCGCCCGCATGGACAAGATGCTGTCGTCCGAGCAGATCGGCACGCTCATCACCGCGCTCGGCACCGGCATCGGCACCGACGAATTCGCGATCGACAAGCTGCGCTACCACAAGATCATCATCATGACCGACGCCGACGTCGACGGCGCCCATATCCGCACGCTGCTGCTCACCTTCTTTTATCGGCAGATGCGCGACATCATCGACGGCGGCTATCTCTACATCGCCCAGCCGCCGCTCTACAAAATCTCGCGCGGAAAATCCGAGCAATATCTCAAGGACGAGCGCTCGCTCGAAGACTATCTGGTCGACACCGGGCTCGAGGACACGACCTTGCGGCTGTCGTCGGGCGAGGTGCGCGCCGGCAGCGATTTGCGCCAGCTGGTCGAGGACGCCCGCACCATTCGGGCTATCTTGCGCGGGCTGCATAGCCGATACAATCGGCAGGTCGTCGAACAAGCCGCGATCCTCGGCGTGCTGCATCGCGACATCTTTGGCGATCCGCAAAAGGCTGTGGCCGCCGTACCCTACATCGCCAAGCGGCTGGACGCGTTATCGGAGGAAACCGAGCGCGGCTGGCAGGGCCAGTTCACCGAAGGCGTCGGATTCACGTTCGAGCGTACGCTGCGCGGCGTCAAAGAGGTCGCGGCCCTCGACCACGCCTTGCTGAGTTCCGCCGACGCCCGCAAGCTCGACCAGTTCGCGCCCGAACTGCAAAAGGTCTTCCCGCGCCCGACGCCGCCGGCAATCCTTCGCCGCAAGGACGAGGACACGCCGATCCACGGCCCGGTCGGCCTGTTCGAGGCCGTCATCGCCGCCGGCAAAAAGGGCGTGGCGCTGCAGCGCTACAAAGGTTTGGGCGAGATGAATCCCGGCCAGCTCTGGGAAACCACGCTCGACGTCAACGCCCGCTCGCTGTTGCAGGTCAGCGTCAAGGAGATCGACGAGGCCAACACCATCTTCGACGAGCTGATGGGCGACAAAGTCGAGCCGCGCCGCGAATTCATCGAGCACAACGCTCTGGCCGCCAGCGTGGATGTTTGATCCCGTCGACGCGCCAGGCTCCGCCTCCGGGCTACGAGGGAACGCATAGTCCCCGGCCGCATGGTTTTACTGCAAAGATGAGGGACGAACGCGCTTCATTGGCTTGAAGACGGATCGCCCACATGAACGAGCACTTTCCCGAAATTTCGTCCCTCGAGCATGCCGATGAAAGCGGTGGGTGCCTGTGCAAGACCGTCGGTGACATCCTCACGGTAACGAATGTTTCCGCCGGCGATCCCGCTGGAAACAGTCTCCAGGAATGCGGCGTAATGCTCCGCCGCAAATTCGTAATTGATGAACCCGCGCAAGGTCAGGCTCTTGCTCAAGATCTGACGCATCGTCGCTGGCAGTAGATTCGGTCCGGGAAAATCGCCCGTCGCGTTATACTGAGCGATCAAGCCGCAGACCGGCACGCGGGCAAACGTATTGAGAAGGGGCAGCACCGCCTGCCATATCGCACCGCCTACGTTTTCAAAATAGACATCGATTCCCTTGGGGCACGCGGCCTCCAGCTGTTTGGCAAAATCCGGAGCGCGGTGATCGATGGCGGCATCGAACCTCAGCTCATCGACGACGTAACGACACTTGTCCGCCCCGCCCGCTATGCCGACAGCGCGCGCTCCCACCAGCATGGCAAGTTGACCGACGAGCGAGCCGACCGGGCCGCTTGCTGCCGCGACGACGACGGTTTCGCCGGGCTTTGGCTTGCCGATAACCATGAGACCGGCGTACGCCGTGAACCCCGGCATCCCGAGAACGCCAAGTCCCGTCGTGATCGGTGCCAGCCTCGGGTCAAGCTTGCGCAATGGTATGGATGCCCCAAAGGCGGCGTGCGTGCGCCATCCTGTCGGCGCCAACACGATGTCGCCTGCCGCGTAGCCTTTTCGATCGGAGGCAACAACTTCGCAAACGCTTTCACCGGTCATCACATCGCCGACCGCGACCGGCTTGGCGTAGGATTTCTGGTCGCTCATACGTCCGCGCATGTAAGGGTCCAGCGACAGATAGAGCGCCCGCAACAGAACGCCGCCGGCGGGCAGGGTCGGTTTGTCGACCTGTTCCAAGCGGAAATTCTCAAGAGTCGGCGGTCCATGCGGGCGCGATGCCAACACGATCTGTTCGCTCTGCGGCTGGCTCATTGCATTTCCTCCTTCGCATTTAGTTCGGCCAGCAATGCAACAACGGGCGAATTACTGCGCCTTGAGGCCCGTTGCCTGGATCATCTGGCCCCATTTGGCGGAATCGTCGGCGATGACGCGGCGCATCTCGGCTGGACTGTTCGGCGCCGGCTCGAGGCCGGCGGCGAGCAGGACCTTTTGCGCGTCGGGCAGCGCCAGGATTTTGGCGACTTCGGCATTCAATCTTTCGACCCGATCGTCCGGCGTGCCGCGCGGCGCGAACAGCGCGAGCCACGAACTGGCGGCAAAGCCGGGTACGCCGGCCTCGCGCAATGTGGGAATGTCGGGCATGGCCTGCGAGCGCACCGGCTCGGAGATTCCCAACGCGACAACTTTGCCGGCCCTGACCATCGGCAGGATCGCCGCGGTGTCGGTGAAGACCAGCGGCACCTCGCCGGCAGCGACCGCAAAAGCTGCCGGCGCGCCGCCGCGATAGGGCACGGCTTGCAGCGTCAGCCCGAGACTGCGCTTGAGCAATTCGGCGGCGAAATACGACGTCGAGCCGAGCGCCGAAACGCCAATGCTCAAGGGTTTTGCTTTCGCGGCCTTGACGAGATCGCCGATCGAGGCAATCCCCGCCTTGGCGTTGGCGACAAGGATGAGCGGGCTTCGCACCACCCGGCTTATCGGCACGAGGTCCGCAAGCGGATCGTAATTGACGTGCGACAGGTGGGGGTTGATCGTGACCGGGCTGTCCGAGAGGATGATGAGCGTATAGCCGTCCGGGGCGCTTCGCGTCAGATCGTCGATGCCGATCGCCGCATTGGCGCCGGGCTTGTTTTCGACGACGACGCTTTGTCCGACGCTGTTCTGCAGGTTCTTGGCGATGACCCTTCCGGTCAGATCGATGCTGCCGCCGGGCGGATAGGGAACGATGATGCGGATCGTCCGGTTCGGAAACGTCTCGGCCTGCGCCGCTGCCGCGGCAACGGCGAGCAAGGCCATCAGCAATCGCGCCGTGCGAAACACATTCATCACCCGACATCCTTCTGCGGCCGCTCGACGGTCCAGCGGTTCTCCGAAATGGACAGGCCAAGGGAGCCAAACGCCGCCATGAAATTCGGCTA
>JASHXZ010000495.1 GCA_030043285.1 Xanthobacteraceae bacterium
CGAAAACTTCTGCATGAGGCCGCCGACTGCATCGTCAAGCCGGCGATGGAGCTCGGCGGCAACGCGCCGTTCATCGTGTTCGACGACGCCGATATCGATGCCGCCATCGACGGCGCCATGATCGCCAAGATGCGCAACATGGGCGAGGCGTGCACGGCGGCCAATCGCTTCTATGTGCACGAAAAGGTACGCGACGAATTTTCCAAAAAGCTCACCGACAAGATGGCGGGTCTGAAAATGGGCAACGGGCTCGACGATGGCGTCGCGCTCGGGCCGCTGGTCAACAAGGACGGCCTCGACAAGGTAGTCGAGCTGGTCGACGACGCGGTGCAGAAGGGCGCCAAGGTGTTAACCGGTGGCAAGCTGCCGGGCGGCCCGGGCTTTTTCTATCCGGCCACCGTGCTGGCCAACGTCTCGAACGACGCCAAATTGCTCAACGAGGAGATTTTCGGCCCGGTCGCTTCGATCCAGACGTTCAAGTCGGAGGACGAAGTGATCGCGCGCGCCAACGATACCGAGTATGGGCTGGTGGCGTATCTCTATACCAAGGATTTGAGCCGCGGCATGCGGGTGTCGGAAAAGCTCGACTTCGGCATGATCGGATTGAACCGCGGCCTCGTTTCCGATCCGGCCGCGCCGTTCGGCGGCACCAAGCAATCCGGCCTCGGCCGTGAAGGCGCGCACGAGGGCATGATGGAGTTTCTGGAAACCCAATACGTTTCGGTGGCGTGGTGAGCGAAGCGGGTGACAAAAGCGACAAGCCGCAGTCGGGACAGGCCCGTCTGATCGGCGCGTGGCGTTATGTCGGCACGCGCATCAACGGCGCCAGCTGGGACCGCGGCGCCAACCCGAAGGGCATGATCTATTACGGCCCGCACGGCGAGATGGCAGTGCAGATCGCCCCTGACGTCGCGCGCAAGCGTGCCGGCGCGGTGATGACTCCCGAAGAAGCTTTCATCGCGCTCAAGGATTACATCGCCTATTTCGGCACCTATACGGTCGACGAGGCGTCCGGCACGGTGACGCATCATCGCGCCGACAATCTGCAGCCGGGCGAGGGCGGCGATCTCGTCCGCCGCTACGAGTTCGCCGGCGACCGGCTGATCCTGCGGCCGCCCAATTCGACGCTCGAGGTCACCTGGGAGCGGATTAAGTGATCATGCCGATGCCTCAGGACGAGGAAATTTCGGAGCTGCGTGCAGGCCAATGAACATCCTGATGCCGCAGCTCGGCGAGACCGTCGCTGAAGGAAAAATCACCAAGTGGTTCAAGTCAGCCGGCGAAGCTGTCGCTCCGGGCGACAATCTGTTCGAGATCGAGACCGACAAAGTGTCGATGGAAGTGCCGGCGACCAGCGCCGGCGTTTTGTCAGAAATCCGCGTGCCCGCGGGCGCCGTGGCGCCGGTCGGCGCGGTCGTCGCGGTGGTCGCTGACGGAGCGGGCGGCACCATCCTCCCCCGCGAAGCGGGGGAGGGGGACCATCTTGCGAAGCAAGATGGTGGAGGGGGCGCAGGCGCCCGAGAAAATTCTGTGGCGCTCGCGCCCCCACCACCGCCCTTCGGGCGGTCCCCCTCCCGCGTTCCGCTTCGCTCCACGGGGGAGGATGTCGTCCGTCTCGATCCATTCTTCGAAGTGCGCACGCCTGAGCGCAATTTCGGTCCGGCGCGGCTTTCAGGCGGGGTCACCGTCACGCCGCTGGCGCGCCGGCTCGCCGCCGAATCGGGCATCGACTTAAGTCAGCTGCGCGGTTCCGGGCCGCACGGCCGCATCGTGGCGCGCGATGTCGAGCAGGCGCCGGCTCCGCAACAAAGATACGCACCCGAGGCGCCGAGCGCCGAACGCATCAAATCGCTCTATGTCGCCGACTCTTACGAAGAAGTGCCGCTCGATGCCATGCGCCGCACCATCGCAGCGCGTCTGACTGAGGCGCAGACCGTCCCGCACTTTTATCTGACGGCTGATATCGACATCGGCAGACTGATCGCGTTGCGCGAGGAAGCGAATACTGCCCCTCACCCTAACCCTCCCCCGCAAGCGGGGCAGGGAAGCGCAGGCCCGAGTTTCAAACTGTCCCTCAACGATTTTTTGATCCGCGCCTGGGCGCTTGCCCTGCAGCGCGTGCCGGCCGCCAATGCGGTGTGGGCGGGCGATCGCATGCTGCGCCTCAAACATTCCGACATCGGCGTCGCGGTCGCGCTCGACGATGGTCTGGTCGCGCCCGTGCTCCGTCAAGTCGAGAGCAAATCGGTCTCCATCGTTTCCGCGGAGATGAAGGAGCTGTCGGCGCGCGCGCGGGCGAAAAAGCTCGCGCCCAGTGAACTGCAGGGCGGCTCCTCGGCGATTTCCAATCTCGGCATGTACGGTGTGCGCGAATTCGCCGCCATCATCAATCCGCCGCACGCCACAATCTTGGCGGTCGGCGCGGCGCGGCGGCAGGCGGTGGAGAAAGCCGACGGCGGCGTTGCCTTCGCGAGTCTGCTCAGTGTCACAGTGTCGTGCGATCACCGCGTGATCGACGGTGCGCTTGGCGCGCAACTGCTCGCGGTGTTCAAGGATTTTGTCGAGGCGCCGGTGCGCATGCTGGTGTGAGCGAGGATCAACGATGCCGGAACAGAAGAAGCAGGTTCTGCTGCTAGGGCCGCTCAAGCCGGTGGTCATGAACGGGCTGGAAAGCGCTTGCCTTGTCCATAAGGCGCACGCGGCGAAGGATCGCGAGGCGTTCCTCGCCGAGCACGCGGACGTGCGCGCCATCGCCTGCAGCGCCACGAGCGAACGAATTCCGGGCAGCTTCATGGAACGCTTCCCGAACCTGGAAATCGTCGCCAGCTTCGGCGTCGGCTACGATC
>JASHXZ010000496.1 GCA_030043285.1 Xanthobacteraceae bacterium
CCGGCCAACAGCGTGCCGAAGTGTTTGCGGTTGTTGACGATGCCACCGACCGAGATGCCGCCGAAGCCGACGCCGTGATAGCCGCGCTCCCGGCCGATCAGGCGGGTACGCGCGCCTTCGCCGCGCACCTGGTGGTAGGCGAGCGCGATCTTGAGCGCGGTGTCGACCGCCTCCGATCCGGAATTGCAGAAAAACACCCGGTCGAGATCGCCCGGCGCCAGCGCCGCGATGCGGCTCGCCAGCTCGAACGCCTTGGGATGGGCGAACTGAAACGCCGGCGCGTAATCGAGTTCTTCGGCCTGGCGCTTGATCGCCGCGACGATCGGATCGCGGTTATGACCGGCATTGGTGCACCATAGCCCGGCTGTGCCGTCGAGCACCGCGCGACCGTCCGGGGTGAAATAGTGCATGTCCTTGGCGCGGGCGATCAGCCGCGGCGCCCGCTTGAACGCGCGGTTGGGCGTAAACGGCAGCCAAAATGTTTCCAGATCGTTGGGCTGGTGCGCCGTTGCAGCGCTGGCTTCTTTTGTCATCAGGTTCATGGCGCGGTTCCGCTTCAAAGCGACACAATGGACGAAGATTGCCCAGCCGACCGCTCCGCTGCCGGTATTGTACCAGAAACCGGCAACGCGGTCGCAGGCGACTGCCGCTGAGAATGAGGTGAATGGGCGAGCTTCAGCGTTCTCGCGACCCCTCTCTTTCATCACCTCCCCCTGCAAGGGGGAGGTCGATTGCGTTTCCGCCGAAGCGCTTAGCGCGTAGGCGGGAGCGCAATCGGTGGGGGTCCCGCCTCGACGCCCGCGCCCCCTCTCCCCGCCTCTGCCTCAACGCCTCATCCTGAGGTGCCCGCGCATAGCGCGGGCCTCGAAGGATGCAGGCCCGGGCGCCTCGGCCTACATCCTTCGAGGCTCGCTTCGCTCGCACCTCAGGATGAGGTGCATAGGGCAAAGCTTCACCGTTCTCGCGGCGCGTTTTTTGTTCGCGTCCGAGCTATGCCAAGCCACTGCACGAAAGCTGCCCCAAATAAAATAAAGGGGGCGGAGCGCCGAGAGGCGCACACGAAATATCCGCACCGGCGCTTCGGATGAACGCATCCGAATCCGCTAGCCGGTACGGCGCGCGCCACGGACGTTCCGCGTTACCGCGGGCATCCGCTGAGCGGGCGCGCTCGCCTTTCGGCGCTCCGTCGCGGCACTCGCCGAGGTTTCTGAGGCCTCGGCTCGGTCCGGTCCCGCGCTTCATGGCAGCGCCAACGGGCTTTTGCCCCGTCCGCCGCCCGGGCAGCCAAGCTCCCTGGCAGACCGGCGTCGTGGCCGGCCGGGCGAGTTTCCGAACCGCCCACGTGCGATCTGCGAAACCGCAACGCAGGCACCGCGCTCCACTCCATCAACCGGATCGCCTCGCGTTGACGCCCTTGATGAGCAAAGCTGTGTCGGCTTTTATTCCTCGGTGCAGCTTTGTCAATCGCGAAACGACTGAGCCTTGATTCTGCTGCGCTTTTTGCTTCGGCTGATGTGACCTCGCAGGTGTTTCTGCGCGCTCTGATTCCCCATTCAACGAATCTTTGAGCAGAAACAATCGCTTGCGTGATTCGTTGAATGCATCTTGGGGACTGCGAAATGCCGCATGCTTGAATGTCCGCGATGCCGCCGATCGCACGCCGGTGGTCAGGTAAATTTCCACAAGGTCGGCGCAATTTTCTCAGAGCAATGGCTCCGATCGCCGTTGTACGGCGCCATCGTGGCGCGGCGCTTCCACGGCGATTCAGTCGGCAATTCAGCTTTGGGCCGGTCGTCCGCATTCTGTCGTTCCTGCAGCCGACACGGACGATTGAATCGAACTGCCATTTTTTGATCGCGTCCAACCGGCAGCCGGCGCGATGGGAGGCGAGCGGTGATTGCGCCATCGGGTAAGCAGATCACGATTGCGGTGGGGGATCAGCAGGCCGTAATCGTCGAGGTTGGCGGCGGACTTCGCTCGTACCGCGCCGGCGGCCGCGAGCTTGTCGACGGCTATGGCGCCGACCAGATGAGCGCCTCGGGCCGCGGCCAGGTCCTCATGCCGTGGCCGAACCGATTGCAGGACGGCACCTACGAATTCGACGGACGGCGCCACCAGCTGCCGTTAAACGAACCGGAGCGCCGTAACGCAATCCATGGCCTGGTTCGCTGGGCAACCTGGAATGCAGCCGTGCAGGAGCCGCATCGAGCGGTGATGCAATATGTGCTGCACCCGCAGCCGGGCTACCCGTTCACGCTCGGACTAAGCATCGAATATGCGCTCTCCGCCGGCGGTCTGCAGGTGCGGACAACGGCCACCAACCTTGGCGCCGATGCGTGTCCGTTCGGGGCCGGCGCGCATCCCTACCTGACGCTCGGAACGCCTGTGATCGATCATTTGACGTTGCACGTACCGGCGCGAACCGTCCTGCGCGCCGACGAACGCGGCCTTCCGATCGGTCGCGAGGGCGTCGCGGGCACGGCTTACGATTTTCGACAACCGAGGCGGATCGGTTCGATAAAGCTCGACCATGCATTCACCGACCTCGAGCGCGATCCCGATGGCATCGCGCGGGTGGAGCTGCGGGATGCGAACCGCGGCGCGCAAGTCCGGCTCTGGGCCGACCGCAGCTACCCGTATTTGATGCTGTTCACCGGGGATGCGATTGCCGACGTCGACCGCCGCCGTCACGGCCTTGCGGTCGAACCGATGAGCTGTCCGCCAAACGCGTTTCGAACCGGCGATGCTGTGGTCCGGCTGGAGCCCGGCGCCGCGTTCACAGGCACGTGGGGTATCGCGCGCGCAAACGCATAGGCGCGCAATCACGCCATGGATTTCCTGAGCGCGACTACCGCTGCGTTCGGTAAGACAAACGCCCCAACGGCGCATCGAAAGGCGGCCGACGACAAGCTCGGCGCCGTGCCGCCCTACGCGCCTACGCAAACATCATTGGATCGATCTACGGCTGGGCGATGTGCCAGGCGCCGTTGAGGAAGCCATCGCCTGTGATGTCGCCCGGCTTCTTGTCGTTTTTCCAACTATAGAGTGGACGGCCTTTGTAGGTCCACTGCTTGCTGCCGTCGTCGCGGGTGATCATGCCGTAGTCGTCCATCGCCATCGAGCCGGCTGCGACCTTCAAGGGCGGCCAATTACCCGCGCACGGGCCGTTGCAGGCTGACTTACCCCCGGTGTCCTTGTCGAAGACATACAACGTCATGCCCTTGTTGTTGGTGAGCACTTTGCCTTTGGCGCTATTGCCGATTTTGGTCGGCGCCATTGGCCCCATCTGCGCGTATGCCAAGGTCACGACTGTAGTTGCGGCAACGAGCGCCAGCATGAATGATTTGCCCATCTTGTCCTCCTGATCAGCTCGACCGCCGGTACGGCAACACTCGGATAACCCCGACCTGCGCCGGCTTATTCCAGCGCCAATTTGTGGGCCAGCGGGTTCAACGCCTGCTAGCGACAGACCTTCACCCAAACGCAGATCTTTTTGAAATTCTCCCAATGACATTGCTGCTCCATACGGCAATTCTTCCCGTTGCCCACTTGCGACGCCGCCATAGGGGGAGCGGCCGCCAGGACGCCGACAACGACGGCGCAAGACAGAAGCCAAGAAGACAATCCACGCATCGGTTTCTCCTTTTTGTCGCAACACCCTCTCGTAGCCTTCATAGCACCTCGCGTCAGCGGCAAGCCGACAACGGAATACCGATCGAGGCCTTGCGTCGGCCGCCCTGCAAACAGCCATCCTTCCAGGTGCCGCGCACCGTGTCTCCGGCATCGGTGAGGCTGCCGGTGCCATTGGGCTTGCCGCCGCGGAATTGCCCTTCGTAACGCAGCTTCTGCATGGTCAAGACGCCCTGGCCATTGGGCACGCCGTCAGCAAGCTCGCCTTCGTAGCGGCCGGTGTCCCAAACCTGCACGCCTTTGCCGGCCTGGCGACCATCGCGCCATTCGCCTTTGTCGGTCTCCAGCGCCTTGCCGCCTTTGATCCATTGCACGGTGCCGGGTCCCTCGGCGTGGCCATTGTTGCAGGCTCCCGACCAGATAACGGCTTCGTCGACTTGCGGATCCGGGTCCCAGACCTGGCAGCTGGACTTGGCGTCAGTGACCCATGTGCCGGCATAGGCGCTGGATGCGGCCAAGATCATCCAGGCCGACACCAGCAAGAGACCGCTTCTGTACGCCAATCGCAGTCCGCCCAACATTCGCGGCCCGGCCTTTCTTCCCTGTGTTCAGTGCGGCAGCAGCGGCCGCACCAGCTCTTTGAGCAACTCATCGCGTACGTCGATCATCATGTCGCGGACCTTGCCGTCGGTATCGATGATCCAGGTGATCGGCACGCCGGTCGGTGTGCCAAAGCCGTCAGTTGTGACCGCGTTCAGCACGGCGACCGGATAGGCGAGCTTGGCCATGACCTTGCGCACCTTGGGCAGATCGGCCTCGCGATCGATGCTGATGCCGATCATTTCCAGATTCTGATCGCGATAACGGCGATAGAAGGCATCGAGTTTCGGCATGTCCTTGCGGCACGGCGCGCACCACGTCGCCCAGTAGTTCACCAGAACCACCTTGCCGCGCAGCTTGGCGAGATCGAAGGTCTGCCCGTCGAGCTCAGTCACGACGAGTTCCGGCGCCACTTTGCCAATCTCCGGTGCCGCGCGCGTTGGCGTGCTCAACGCTGCGGCGATTGCCGTCACATACAAGAGGGCGAACGCGGACTTCCCAACGACCGACGTCATGCCTTACATCTCCTTTTCGGGCCAGACAATCGGCC
>JASHXZ010000497.1 GCA_030043285.1 Xanthobacteraceae bacterium
TCCATGGTGAGCGCGATCTTCACCGGTCGCCGCGCGATCAGCGAGCATGCCGTCACCAGAGCTTCGAGCTTGATGTAGAGCTTGCCGCCATAGCCGCCGCCGAGATACGGCACCTTGATGCGCACGCGGTTCTCCGCCCAGCCCAACAGCCGCGCGATCTCCGAACGCACGAACGACGGGCCCTGCGCGCCGGTATAGATCGTGATGCTGGACTCCTTGGCGTCGGCGATCGAGGCGAACGGCTCGAACGGCACGTGCAGGCATTTCTGGGTGCGGAATTCGTGCTCGAAGACGTGGGCTGCGCCGGCGAACGCCTTGTCGACGTCGCCGCGGCGCAGCTTGGCATTGAGCGCGAGGTTGGTTTCCTTCTGGCCCTTGAGGTGCTTGAGATCGGCGAACGTGCCGGCCGGCTTGAGTTCCTCGTGCACATAGGCCTTGGCGGTCATCGCCTCGACCTCGTCGTAGACCGGCTCCATCTCCTCGTACTCGGCGACGATCGCTTGCGCGGCGGCTTCGGCGACGTGCGGATCGGCCGCCATCACGACCGCCACCGGCTCGCCGACGAAGCGTACCTTGTCGATCGCCAGGATCGGCTGGTCGTGAAAGGCCGGGCCGTAATAGGGATTCGGAATCACCTTCAGCACGTCCTCGGCGGTGATGACGCGAAACACGCCGGGCATCTTTTTCGCAGCACTGGTGTCGATCGACTTGATGCGCCCGTGCGGGACGGTCGAGCGGAACACCTTGCCGTGCAGCATGCCGGGCAGCCGCATCAGGTGCGTATATTCGGCGCGCCCGGTGACTTTTTCGCGGGCTTCGAGGCGCGGTACGGAGCGGCCGATCTGGCCGCCGCCAATTTGCTTTGTCGACATTACCTTTTTGGCTCCTTGCACGGCGGAACGGGCGGCCCAATCGCCGCGTTAAGTTGCGGGCGCAACATTTGGCGCCGCAACGTTTGGCGCGATGGCCGCTCGGATCGAAGATTACGCCATCATCGGCGATTGCGAAACCGCCGCCTTGGTGGCGCGCAAGGCGAAGCACCTGCCGGCGGCGGAGAGCGAGTAGCGCTTCTCATTACCCTATGTTCCTCATCCTGAGGTGCGCGCCGTAGGCGCGCCTCGAAGGATGCAGGCCCCGGCGCCGCGGCCTGCATCCTTCGAGGCTCGCTTCGCTCGCACCTCAGGATGAGGGGAACAGGATGAGGTGGCCAACAGATTCATGAGCTGTGCTCATAAGCGCATGCCAATTTCATGAGCTAATCGCGGTGACCGCGCGGGCGTACACATAATGCGTTCGCCGCATTGGCGCTGCGGCCACGAATTGGAGCTCGCTAATCATGAATCCCTCAGCAAACCACCAAACGGACTTCGCGGCGGTCCTGATGCCGATCATGGCGGCGGTGTTCGTCGCGTTCCTTGTCATCGGCATCGCGCTGCCGGTTCTGCCACTGCATGTGCATCGAGGGCTCGGCTTTGGCACGTTCCTGGTGGGGCTGGTTGCCGGCAGCGAGTTTGCTGCTGCGATTGCTTCGCGCGTGTGGGCCGGCCGCCAAGCGGACGCGAGCGGCCCCAAGCGCGCTGTTATCGTCGGCCTGATCATCGCCGCCGGCGCCGGGCTGCTCTATCTCTGGTCGCTGCGCTTTGCTGCGGCGCCCGCGATCGCCGTGACGGTTCTGGTGCTCGGCCGCGCGCTGCTTGGCGTCGCCGAAAGCTTCATCATCGTCGGCGCGCAGAGCTGGGCGCTCGCGCTTCTCGGGGTGCAAAACACCAGCAAGGCCTTGGCGTGGATCGGCAGCGCCATGTTCGGCGCTTTCGCCGCCGGCGCGCCGCTCGGCACCGCGCTCTACGGCTGCTACGGATTCATCGCGATCGCGTTTGCCACGATGCTGCTGCCGCTGCTCACGCTGTTGTTTGTCGCGCCGCTGCGGCCCGCCCCGTCCACCGCGCGTGTGCGCGCCAGCCTCATCAAGGTCATGGCTGCCGTCTGGGTGCCCGGCGCGGCATCGGCGCTGAGCAGCATCGGCCTCGGCGCCATCACCGCGTTCAGCGCGCTTTTGTTTGTAGCGCGGGGCTGGGCGGCGTGGCCGGCGTTCACGGTCTTCGCCTTGACCTTCATCCTGAGCCGCATCCTGTTCGGTCATCTCGCCGACCGGTTTGGCGGCGCGAAAGTCGCGCTGATCTGCGCGCTGGTCGAGGCTGCCGGCTTGGCGCTCATCGCGGTCGCGCCGTGGTTCGCATTGGCGCTGACCGGGGCGGCGCTGGCCGGCCTCGGCTACTCGCTGGTTTATCCCGGGCTCGGCGTCGAAGCCGCGCGCCTCATGCCGAGTGAAAGTCGAGGGCTGGCAATGGGCGCCTACACCGCCTTTCTCGACGTGGCGCTCGGCTTCGGCACCCCGGCGCTCGGGCTCCTCGGCGACCACGCCGGCCTCGGCGCGGTGTTCGGCGCCAGCATGCTGGCTGCGCTCGGCGCTGCCGCGATCGCCGCGGCGCTAGTGCCCAGGCCCAACGCAGAGCGCGCCTGTGATGCGCTGGCTTGCTCGTAAAGCGCGGAGCGCGTATGCGGTGCGCCGGTTTGTTCGTGAGGACTCTCGGGAGGACCAAGGAGGCGGGAAATGCCGC
>JASHXZ010000498.1 GCA_030043285.1 Xanthobacteraceae bacterium
TTTTCAGCTCATGCACAGAGTGACCGGCGCGGTCGCGGAACAGGATCGTGAACAGCGAAGAGCCGCCGGCATGGGAGACGTCGACCAGGCGCACGTCGGCCTGCGGGTTCTCGCCGTAGGTCACGACGCGGCGATCCTCGATACGGCCGACGAGACTCTGCACCACCGGATGATCGGTGCACATCACCGCGTAGCCGTAGAACGGCACGTTCTCGACGAAGCCGCGAAACGCCTCCTGCACCGCCTCGAAGTTCTTGAAATGGTCGAGGTGCTCGGGATCGATGTTGGTCACCACCGCGACATCCGCCGGCAGCTTGAGAAAGGTGCCGTCGGATTCGTCGGCCTCGACCACCATCCAGTCGCCGGCGCCGAGCCGGGCGTTGGTGCCGTAGGCGTTGATGATGCCGCCGTTGATCACGGTCGGATCGAAGCCGCCGGCGTCGAGCAAGGCCGCCACCATCGAGGTGGTCGTGGTCTTGCCGTGGGTGCCGGCGATGGCGACGCAGCTTTTCAGCCGCATCAGCTCCGCCAGCATTTCGGCGCGGCGCACCACCGGCAAACGTTGCGCGCGCGCGGCCACGAGTTCCGGATTGTCGCGCTTGATCGCCGACGAAACCACCACGACTCGGGCTCCGCCCAAATTCTCCGCCGCGTGGCCGATCGCGACCGTTACGCCAAGATCGCGCAGGCGCTTGACGTTGGCGCCCTCGGCCTGGTCGGAGCCCTGCACCGTATAGCCGAGATTGACCAGCACCTCGGCGATGCCGCTCATGCCGATGCCGCCGATGCCGACGAAATGCACCGGTCCGATGTCGCGCGGCAACTTCATGGCAACTCCCAGTTTGACGCGGCCGCAACCTACTTCGTCGCGCCCCGCCCCGCCACCGCCAACACCAGGTCGGCAAGGCGGTCGGCGGCGTCAAGCCGGCCGAGCGAGCGGGCCGCTTGGGCCATTGCGGCTAGGCGCGCCGGCGCGGCGCCGAGAGCCGCGATCTCGGCCGCAAGCCGCGCCGGCGTGAACCCGTCCTGGACGATGCGGATGGCGCCGCCGGCCTGTTCCAATACGCCGGCATTGGCGAATTGATCCTGGTCGAGCGCATGCGGCAGCGGCACCAGGATGGCGGGCCGCCCGATCGCGGCCAGTTCGGCGACGGTCGACGCGCCGGAGCGCGCCACCACCAGATGGCTCGCCGCCATCCGCGCCGGCAGGTCGGCGAAAAACGGCGCCACCTCGGCTACGACCGAAGCCTCGGCATAAGCCGCGCGCACCCGCGCCACGTCCTCGTCGCGCGCCTGCTGAGTGACCGAAAGCCGCGCGCGCAGTCCCGGTTCCAGCCAGGCGACCGCCGCCGGCACGATGTCGGCCAGAACGCGCGCCCCCTGGCTGCCGCCAAAGATAAGGAGGCGCAATGGTCCGCTCGCGTCCGGATACGGGAGCGCCGCGGCGGCAGCGACCGCCGGCCGGACCGGATTGCCGGTGAGCGTCGCCCTCTCAGCCAGAGCCGGCGCGTTGCGAAACAGATCGGGAAAGGTCGTGGCGATCGCGGTCACGCGCGGTGCCAAAAAGCGATTGGCCCGGCCGATGACGGCGTTGGCATCATGAATAAGGGTAGGCACGCCGCGCCAAGCCGCCGCCAGCACCGGCGGAATAGTCGGATAGCCGCC
Source organism: Xanthobacteraceae bacterium (assembly GCA_030043285.1). Lineage (GTDB taxonomy): Bacteria > Pseudomonadota > Alphaproteobacteria > Rhizobiales > Xanthobacteraceae > BOG-931. Next base: position 1,666 of record JASHXZ010000498.1, read on the forward strand.
GAAGCCGATGACGGCTGCCGGCTTGAGCCGGCCGATCAGCGCATTCGCCTGATAAACGCCGAGGCCGAGAGCCGTCAGAGTCTTCGCCACCGCAACCGGATTGCGGCCGCGCAAGGTCGCGCTCGCCACCACGTGGATGGCGTCCTCCGCAAAGGCGCCACCGTAACGGGCCGCGCGCCGGTCGGTGGCAAGATGAACCGCAACGCCGCGCCGGATCAGCGCGGCAGCCAGAGCCTCCGCCGGGAACAGATGGCCGCCCGTTCCGCCGGCCGCGACCAGGACCGGGGCCGCCGCGCCCGGGCCTGCGGCCTGCATCAGACGCGACTCCCGGCGATCACGATTTCGCCGGGCAGTTTGGCGCGCGGCCGCTCGCGGGTGAGCGCCACCAGCATGCCCATGCCGTAGGCCAGCGAGATCAGCGACGAGCCGCCGTACGAGATGAATGGCAGCGTCATTCCCTTGGCGGGCATCAGGTGCAGGTTGACGGCCATGTTGATGGTCGATTGCAGGCCGAACAGGATGGCAAGCCCCGCCGCGGCGAAGCGGCAGAACGGATCGTCATTGCGCATGGCCTTGGCTAACGCGCGAATGACGATGAAGGCAAACAGCGCGACCAGAATAAGGCAGAGCACGATGCCGAATTCCTCGGCGGCGACCGCGAACACGAAATCGGTGTGGCCCTCGGGCAGGATGCGCTTGATAGTGCCCTCGCCCGGGCCGCGGCCGAACCAGCCGCCGCGGATGAACGATTCGGTGGCGATGTCCACGTTGAAGGTGTCGCCCGACTGCGGATCAAGGAAGCCGCGGATGCGCTGCGCCACGTGCGGCACGGTGTAGAACGCAGTGACGAGCCCGATGCCGGCGGTGGCCGCTAGCCCGATCACCCAGATGAAGCGCATGCCCGCCATGTAGAACAGCGCGCCCCAGACCAGCACGATCAGCATGGTCTGGCCGAAATCGGGCTGCAGCACCAACAGCGCGACCACCAGAATGAGCAGCGACAAGGCGATCAGGTTGGCGGGCATTTCCGGCCGCTTCGCCGATTCTCCGAACAGCCAGGCGATCAGGATGACGAACGCCGGCTTGAGAAATTCCGACGGCTGCACGTTGACGCCGAGGATCACCAGCCAGCGGCGCGCGCCCTTGATCTCGGCGCCGAAATGCGGCGTCGCCGCCACGAGAACGAGGCTGACGAAAAACACAACCAGTGAAACCTGGCGCACCTCGCGCGGCGACAGAAACGAAGCGGCGACCAGCACGATCGCTGCCGGAATGAGAAACAGCACTTGGCGGTCGACGAAGTGGAACGGGTCGAGCCCGATCCGCGCGGCGACCGGCGGGCTGGCGGCGAGACACAGGATGATGCCGCCGAGCATCAAGGCGCCAAGCGCCGCCAAGGTCAGCCGGTCGACCGTCCACCACCATTCGTTAAACGCGGTGCGTTGCGCGCGCGA
>JASHXZ010000499.1 GCA_030043285.1 Xanthobacteraceae bacterium
GGGTTGAGAATCTGAATCTGCGGCATAGCTTGGCTCCTTGCGGCTGGCGGGGCGTGAACGGGTTGGCGAGAGTAACGCGTTCCGGCGTGTGTTGCAGCGGCCGTTATGGCGGCGGCTTTTTATGAAGCGAGTACCGTTCAGCCGGCCGCCGCAGGCGCGGCGCGCTACTTGGCCGCGCCATAAGCCCGATTGCAACCCGCCGTCCGATGTCGATCGTTCAACGCGGTTCCGCGCCGTGCGGATAAAGTTTTATTTCATTGCGCTATACGGAATCGCATGGCGGGCTGTTTGTTTGTTCCGTCGCCACGACATCACCGCATCGTTTGCAATAAACGGTCAGACGCCTGCCGGATTCGCCCGCGACAACAGCCGGCCGGTGAGCGGGTATTTCCAATGCAGTGGAGACATGGATGTTTGTTGCGACATGGCGTTATTCGACTGCCCTCGCTCTCGTTGCCGGCGCATTGACGCAGCCGGCGCTGGCGCACGGCCGTTTTAGTTCAGGCGGCGTTCGCCATCACCGCCACAGTGCGTACATGCGCGCGGCGGTTGGACGCCTTTTCGCGTCTTCACAAATTGCTCGCCGCGGTTTTGGGAAGGTCGAGACGCCGGCCGCGGATACCTGGAACGAGCCTGGTTCGGCGTATATGCCGGCATCTTACGAATACCGCGCGCCGGCGCGGCGCAGGCGGCATCGCGCTGTGGCGCAGGCGTGGCAGGCGAGTTGGCAACCGTCGCCGCAAGATTACTGGCAAAACGGCTGGGGTGCGCAGCCGCAGCAGGCAGCTTGGGGTGAGGGCAGCTGGTCGCAGGCCACGTGGCGTCGGCCGCGCTTTGCGCAGCGAGAAAACTTTGCTGCGCTTGGCAGCGAACCAAGTTATCAGGCGACCTATGCGCATGAATCCCAATATTCCTGGTCCGCATCCGACGAAGGTTTTGGTGGACACGCGGCGCTTGGCGGCATGATCGCGCAGCAGGCCAGCGCGGCCGGCGTGCCGCTATCGCTCGCCGAGCGCGTCATCCGGCGCGAGAGCGGCGGCAATCCGCGCGCCGCCCACGCCGGCAATTACGGGCTGATGCAGATTCGGCTCGGCACCGCGCGCTCCATGGGCTACGGCGGTTCGGCCGGCGGCCTGCTCGATCCTGCCGTCAACATGACGTATGCGATGCGCTATCTCGCCGGCGCCTATCGCGCCGCCGGCGGCAACGAAAGCCGCGCCGTCGCGCTCTACGCGCGCGGCTATCACGCGGCGCCGGCGCGCGAGCAGACGTACACGTTCTGATTGGGACGGCGATCCAAATTGCTGCCCCTCATCCTGAGGCGGCCGCGAAGCGGCCCTCGAAGGATGCAGGCCGCGGCGCCTCGGCCTCACCCTTCGAGGCTCGGCGCAACGCGCCGAGCACCTCAGGATGAGGATAAAGGAGCTGGAGCAGATCGAATATTATTCCACGCCCTCGATGATGCGGATGTCGCGCACCGCGCCGTCGCCGAGCGCTTTGAGCGCCTCCTGGTAGGCCGGGCTGTTGTAGGCGGCGATGGCCTTTTCGACGCTGGGAAACTCGCCGATGACGATGCGCTCCTTGCGCCCTGCTTCGAATGTGGTCGACGGCGTGCCGCGCACCAGATACCGGCCGCCGAACGGCGCGGTCGCTGCTGGCGCCAGCTTGGCGTAGGCGGCGAGTTTTTGCGGGTCGGAAATCGAGTGGTAGCAGGTCACCCAGTAGCCCTTGGGCATCGGCGTTCTCCTGAAAGCGTAAGTGGCGGGGGAGTGTAGCGCAGCGCGTCGCGCGACTGCAATTCGCGTCAACGCCCGCGCGATGCTTCTCTATTCGCGCGCCGCGGCGTAAACTCGGTCGTTGTTTCGCAGCCGCAGCATGGGGATCCCGCGATGTCGTTCTGGAGCGCGCTGTTCGGCCGGCGGTCCGGCGCCGCGGCTGTAAAAGTTTCCGATCCGGTCGAGTACAAAGGCTACGTTATCCGCGCCGCGCCGTACAAGAACAATGGCGGCTATCAGACCGCGGGCACGATCGAGCGCGAGATCGACGGCGTGCGCAAGGAGCACCGCTTCATTCGCGCCGACGCCTATGCCTCGTACGAGGACGCGCTCAATTTCACGATCAACAAGGCGCGGCAGATCATCGACCTGCAGGGCGACCGCATTTTCGATTGAGGGCCGAAAACGCGAGAAGCTTACGCGGCGTCGGCGTCGTCGCCGCGGGCAACCTCGGCCTTGAGCTTTTTCACGAGCCGCTTCAGTCCCTTGACTTCGCTCTCGAGCTGCGCGACGCGCAGCGCCAGTTCGCCGTCGCTGGAGCCGTCGGCGGCGCGCAGCGCATCCGGAAAGCCGAGGCCGATTTCGTCGCCGCAGCGCCACTGCACCCGCGCACGCAGGGTCTGCTCCTTCTGCGGAATATAGAGCTCGACGAGGTCCGGCACGTTGACGGCTTGGGAGAAGATGATGCGCGCGCCGTGCTCGGAATAGTCGCGGATCAGGCAGTCGAGCGCGCCGCGGCGCTTGTTGAAGTAGACGCAACCGCGCAGGAAGCTTTTCTGTCGGAATGCTTGCCGGCGCTCTGCCATGATGGTTGCCTTCCGGGACGCAATGCGGAACGCAAGCCTAGGCTGCCGCGATTAATGCACTGTTAAGTGCCGACGGAAGCGCGTGGCTCGGCAACAAGCCGCGTTCACCATGCCGAAAACAGGCGGCCGACGTCGTAGACCGAAGCGCCGATCATGCAGGCGAAAAGGCCGCCACCAAACAAGGCGAGCATCAGCGCGTTGTTGATGCGCGCGATGGTGAGACGGTCGAAGTGGGCTCTGTGGAGGATGCTCGTCATGGTGATGTCTCCTGCCGACGTCCCTGCTGCTGCCAAGTGTTGCAAGTGTTGCAAGTGTTGCAAGTGTCGTACTTGTCCCCAAGCTCCTCGAACCCAAATCTAGCCGCCTCTGCCCACGTCGGCACGCAGTGCCACGACAAGGCAGTGTTGCAAGCTTCGCTTGGCTGGCATTGCCGGCGTGGCTTGGCTTTTGCTCTCTGGCATCGCTCATAAATCTGGCATCGCTCATAAATTTCATGTTTCGATGTGCATTGCAGCAAATCACGTCGCTTCGAATGCCGCGCTCGCGCGCGCCGCTGCTTTGAGTTAAAACCGGGTTCCCGCAATCAAAGCGGCGGAGGAAACCGGCATGCATGTGTTCGATCTGGCGGGCGAAGCTGCGTTCGACCCAAAAAAGCACGTGGAAAAAGTCCTGGGCAAGGTCGCCGACGGCGACGTCACCGTCGCCTGCTGGGAGCCGGGCCAGATCAGCCCCAATCATTGTCACCCGCAGGCCACCGAAATTTATTTCTGCTTTACGGGCGGCGGCATCATGCGCACGCCGGACCAGACCGTGACCGTGGCGCCGGGCGCTTTCGTGGTCCATCCGCCGGGCGAATTGCACGAATATGAAAACGGCGACGCGCGCACGCTCTTGTTTCGCGTGCGCTACGGCGACGACATGGCGGCGCGCCACCTCGATTGGCGCGGGCGCGCCGGTTTCAAGCAAAGCGCCGAAGACGCCGACTATTTCCGCCGTCATCCGCCGGGCGCGAAAGGCGCCGCGGCGGAGTGATCTGGGCGACGCTGCTAGTGGTTCTGCGGCATGCTGTTCGGCACGCAGGTGTCCTTGTTGCCTGTCTTGGCTTGCAGGCACTGCGCCATCGAATCGTAGGCGCATTCCTTGCTTGATCCAGTCTGCAGGCAAAAGGTGTGATGGCTGTAGCCGCTGGTTTGCGCGAATGCGCTTGAGCCGGCAAATGTCGCCGCCACAAGGCCGGCGATTACGAATAGACGCATTTCTGTCTCCATGGCGCTCACCCGGCAACCTCAACTCGTGTCCAGGGCTGATCGTTCCATTTGCGACACGCCGGTCCTTCGTGTTCCGCTGCGCCGGACAAACGGGCCCTTTCATCGCGGCGAAAATCTGCGCTACTAACCGCCGGCGCGCGCAGCGACGAGGGGAGAAGCGATGTTCACAAAACCGCATTGTCCGGTGATCGCCATCGAGGAGCACTACTGGGACGAGGAACTGGCCAAGACCTATACGGGCAGCGAAGCCGGCCGGCCGGGCGAGCAGCACAAGCGCCTGCACGATTTCACCGGCATTCGGCTCAAAGAAATGGACGAAGCCGGCATCGACGTGCAGGTGATCTCGCACGGCGCGCCGTCGACACAAAAGCTGCCGGCCGAGAGCGCCGCGGCGCTCACCCGCCGGGTCAACGACCGGCTGCACCAGGCGGTCGCCGCCAATCCGCGGCGCTTTGCCGCCTTCGCGGCGCTGCCGACCGCGGTGCCGGAAGCCGCCGCCGACGAGCTCGAACGCACCACCAGGGAGCTCGGCTTCAAAGGCGCCATGCTGCACGGCCTCGCCAACGAGATCTTTCTCGACGACAAGCGGTTCTGGCCGATCTACGCGCGCGCCGAGCAGCTCGACGTGCCGATCTATCTGCATCCTTCGCTGCCGCAGGCCGACGTGCGCCGGCTCTACTACGACGATTACGTCAAGGACTTTCCGATCGTGGCGCGGGCGGCGTGGGGCTATACGGTGGAGACCGCGACGCTTGCCATCCGGCTCGTGCTGTCCGGCGTGTTCGAGCGCCATCCCAAGCTGAAAATCATTCTCGGCCATTTGGGCGAAACGCTGCCGTTTCTGGTCTGGCGCGTCGACCACGCGCTGGCGCGGCCGGGGCAGAAGTCGCTGTCGTTCCGCGATGTGTTCTGTAACAACTTTTACATCACCACGAGCGGCAATTTCTCCAATCCGGCGCTGCTCTGCTGCGCCATGGAGATGAGCGTCGATCATATCCTGTTCGCCGTCGACTGGCCGTTCGTGCCCAACCCGCCGGCGACGGAATGGATGACAACGGTGCCGCTGTCCGACGCCGACAAGGCCAAGATCCTGTCCGGCAACGCCAAGCGGCTGTTGAAAATGTGAATAGGAATTTGCCAGCTCATATTCCGTCACCCTGAGGTGCGCGGCGTGAAATGCCGAGCCTCGAAGGGCGGCGGCCCGTGCCTCTCGATTTCGCGTTGCTCCAAAT
>JASHXZ010000500.1 GCA_030043285.1 Xanthobacteraceae bacterium
GAGGTCCGCGTACCGTTTGTTGACGCGACGTTGTTGCAGAATGTTGCGTCGGATTTCGCCGGCTTGCCGGCACGGACTGGCAAAAAACTCATCGCCGACAGCCCGAGCGTCGCAGTGCCGCCGCAAATTCAAAACCGCGCCAAGACCGGATTTGCGACGCCGATCGCGCATTGGCTGCAGGACGACGAGCGCGTGCGTGCCTGGCGTGAGGTGCCGCGGCTGCGCTCCGCCAATTGCCCGTGGGCGCGTCGCTGGGCGTATCAGGTCGCGCGGGCTTAGGCTTTTCGCCTCGTCCTTCCCCGGATGACAAACAACAGAAGTGGCGATGGCAAACGAATTCTCATGCTGGCCAGCGACGCGCACGGCGGCTTCGGCGGCATCGCGCAATATAATCGCGACGTTCTGGAGGCTCTGGACAGCTTCACGGGCGTCCGCGAAGTCGTCGTTGTGCCTCGTGCCGCGGATACCCGCACCGTCAACGCGCCGGCAAAGGTGCGATACGATCTCGCCGGCACTGCGGGGCAACTGAGTTTTGCGCGGCGCGCCATCGCGCAGGCGTTCGTGGCGGACCGCTACGATCTGATCTACTGCGCCCACATCAACCTGCTTCCGCTGGCAAAGCTGGTCGCTTGCCTGCAGCGTGCTCCGCTTTTGCTCGCGATTTACGGGATCGACGGTTGGTGGCGTCCTTCTCGGCCGATGGTTGGCAGGCTCACCTCGCGCGCCGACTTGGTCATCTCCATCAGTCAAACAACACTTGAGCGATTCCTGGCCTGGAGCACCATCGATCCCGCCGCGACCGCAGTCCTGCCGAATGCGATCAAGGTCGAGCGGTTCGGCCTCGCCCAAAAGAACAGAGAACTTTTGCAGCGGCTGGGTATTGAAGGTCGGAAAATCATCATGACGCTTGGTCGGATGTGGTCTGATGAGCGTGCCAAAGGGTTCGATGAAGTCATTGAGCTGATGCCGCGATTGCGCGAGGTGGAGCCCGACATCGCCTACATCGCCGCCGGCGATGGTGATGATCGCCCACGACTGGAAGCCAAGGCGAAGATGCTGGGCGTAGCCGACCAAGTCGTCTTTGCCGGCCGCATTCCTGAGGCGCAGAAGCAAGACTATTATCGACTGGCGGATGCCTATGTCATGCCGAGCCGCTGGGAAGGATTTGGCTTCGTCGTGCTCGAGGCGCTCGCGTGTGGAACGCCGGTCGTCGCGAGCAGCGCGGACGGTACCCAGGAAGCCGTCGGTCGTGGTGAGATGGGCGCCGTCGTCGATCCAGCAGATCAGGCGGCGTTGCTGTCGGCCATTGTTGCGGCGTTGCGAAAGCCGAAACAGATACCGGCTGGGCTCGGCTATTTTTCATTCGACAATTTTTCATCTCGGCTTCACGGCACGCTCCAGCGTATCATCGACATTTAGCTGATCCTGGAAATGCAAAAGCGTGCTCTCATTTGCGGCGTCTCCGGGCAGGACGGTGCATATCTCGCTCGCTTGCTGCTGTCGAAAAACTATCACGTGACGGGAACCTCACGTGATGCCCAGATGGCAGGATTCGAGAATTTGGTGCGCCTTGGAATCCGCGATCAAGTCGATTGCGTTTCGATGTCGCTGACCGATTTTCGCAGTACGCTTCAGGTATTGGACAAGGTTCGCCCCGACGAAGTGTACAACCTCGCCGGCCAATCTTCGGTCGCGCTATCGTTCGAACAGCCGGTCGAAGCCATGACCAGTATCAGCACGGGCTGTCTCAATCTGCTCGAGGCGATACGCTTCCTCGGCCAGGACATCCGGTTTTATAACGCAAGCTCGAGCGAATGCTTTGGCGAGACCGGCGGACGCGCCGCCGACGAGACGACGCCGTTTCGCCCGCGCAGTCCTTATGGGGTGGCAAAGGCTGCGGCCCATTGGACCGTCGTCAATTATCGGGAAGCTTACGGCGTACACGCCGTCAATGGCATTCTGTTTAACCACGAGTCGCCATTGCGGCCGTACCGGTTCGTCACGAAAAAGATTGTGGCGGCCGCTTGCGCCGTCGCCAGGGGCCGCAAACAAAAACTTCGGCTCGGCGACCTGGAAATCAAACGCGACTGGGGTTTTGCGCCCGAATACGTGGAGGCGATCTGGCGCATGACTCAGTTGGATTTGCCAACCGATCTGGTCATTGCGACTGGACAGACCCATAGTCTGCGCGAATTTGTGAGCGCTGCGTTCGACGGGGTCGGTCTCGATTGGTCGGAATACGTCGAGATCGACGATACGTTGCGCCGGCCCTCGGACATTGCCTTTAGCGCCGGCAATGCTGCATTGGCGCAGCGGCTGATCGGATGGCGACCACAATTCAATATGAAGGATGTCGTCCGCCTGATGCTGGAGGCCGAGCTTGGCGCCCGCGGCGCTGTGCCGCCTGAGGAAGGCGCGTGCGAGAAAGGCGAAGGCATTCGAGCAGTCCGCGACGATGCCTCGCCGGTCAACACGGTGAGATAAAGAGTATCGGCAACGTGACGCTTTCGCTTCAGCCCGGTTCCGACACGACCGCGACACGGCTCATCATCGAGCCGGGCCTGACTGCGAAGAATTACTGGCGTGATCTCTGGCATTATCGCGAGCTGATCTACTTTCTGGCCTGGCGTGACACGGCGGTGCGCTACAAGCAGACCGGCATAGGCATTGCCTGGGCTTTGATCCGGCCGGCGCTCACCATGCTGGTTTTCGTCGGCTTCCGGCGCCTGATCGGCTTTCCGCCGGGCAAGGTGCCGGAGCCGATCCTGGTGTTTGCCGCGGTACTGCCGTGGCAGTTCTTTTCCAGCGCGCTATCCGAAGCGGCCTCAAGTCTGATTGGCAACGCCAATCTGATCTCCAAGATCTATTTCCCGCGCCTGCTCATTCCGTTGGCCGCGGTGGCGACGACGGTTATCGACTTCGCCATCACGCTCGCGCTTCTGTTGCTCCTCATGCTCTGGTATCGTTTTTTGCCGGGATGGCAACTCGCGGGTCTGCCGTTTTTTTTGCTCCTCGCTTTTGGCTTGTCGCTTGGTCTCGGCTTGTTTTTTGCCGCGCTCAATGTCGAATACCGCGACTTCCGGTATATCGTGCCGTTCCTGGTGCAATTCGGCCTGTTCGTGTCGCCGATCGCTTTCTCGACAAGCGATGTGCCGCCGCAATGGCGGGCGCTTTATGCGCTCAATCCGATGGTCGGCATCATCGACGGCTTTCGCTGGTCATTGCTCGGCGGCCGCGCCGGTCTCGATTCGCAAAGCATTGTGATCTCCGTCGCCGTCACGGCTGCGGTGCTGATGCTCGGGCTGTGGTATTTCCGGCGCATGGAACACAGTTTCGCCGACCGCATATGACGACGTCTGTCGAGCGCAACGGCATCGAGGCTGCGCTGCGCAGGTCCTGGCGGGCGCGGCCGGTCCTTGTCGGATGTTTGCTCGCTGTCGTGCTGCTTGCAGCGGCGGGCTGGAGCGCACGCCACACTTTGCTGCGTGAGGCAGCGGCGCTGTGGATCGTGTCCGACGCACCAGCGGCCGCGGATGCCGTTGCGGTTCTCGGCGGCGGCCTCGAATACCGGCCGTTCGCGGCGGCCGAATTCTATCGTCGCGGCCTTGTGTCGAAGATTTTGGTGTCGAATATCGGCGCAAGCCCGGCCGAACGGCTCGGTGTGTTGCGCTCGCACGTGCGCGAAAACATCGAAGTGCTGGCGAAGCTCGGCGTGCCCGCTGCCGCCATCGAGCCGTTCGGCAGCAACCTCAAGGATACCTACGCCGAGGCAGTCGCGCTGCATGAATGGGCCAAGCGCACCGGGGCTCACACCATCCTGGTGCCGACCGACATTTTCGCCGCGCGCCGGCTGCGCTGGGTCTTGCACCATGTGTTCGGCACCGACGCCGCCGTTCTGGTGCCGGCGATCGATCCGCCCGACTACACCCGCAACGATTGGTGGCGCACCGAGGGCGGCGTGATCACGTTTCAGAACGAAGTGATCAAGTACGTCTACTATCGGCTGAAGTACTGAACCATGAGCTCCGACGTGGCTATCAGGATCGCCGGACTCGGCAAGAAGTATCGCATCCGTCACCAACACGCAGAACGCTATGTCGCGCTGCGCGATGTGGTCTCCGACGGAGTCCGCGATCTTTTCTGGCGTAAGTGGAAATACCGGCGGTCGACGATCGAGGATTTTTGGGCGCTGAGCGACGTCTCGTTCGAAGTCAGACGCGGCGAGGTCACCGGCGTGATCGGCCGTAACGGCGCTGGCAAATCGACGCTGCTCAAGGTCATCAGCCGCATCACCGAGCCGACCGCGGGCCGCATCGAACTCACCGGCCGTGTCGCCAGCATGCTCGAAGTCGGCACCGGTTTTCATCCGGAGTTGACCGGACGCGAGAACATTTTTCTCAACGGCGCGATCCTCGGCATGCGGCACGCCGAGATCAAGCGCCGGTTCGATGAGATCGTCGCCTTTTCCGAGGTCGAAGATTTTCTCGACACGCCGGTCAAACGGTTTTCGTCGGGCATGTACGTGCGGCTCGCCTTTGCAGTGGCCGCGCATCTGCACACCGAAATTCTGATCGTCGACGAGGTGCTGGCGGTCGGCGACGCCGAGTTTCAACGCAAGTGCCTGGGCCGGATGTCGGAAGCCGCGCAGGGCGGCCGCACCGTGCTGTTCGTCAGCCACAACATGGCGGCAATCCGCCGCCTGACCCAGCGCTGCATCGTGCTCGATCATGGCCGCGTCGCGGTCGATGCGCCGCCGCAGGATGCGATCGAATATTATCTGAAAGAATCGAGTGACGGGATCGCCCAGGGATGTTTTGTCCGCGCCGTCGCGCGACCGGCCGACCGGCCGTTCTATGTCGAACGCGTTACCACGCGGCGCCAAGCTCACGGCGATCCGGCCGGACAATTCGACTGCGATCAGCCGATCGTGGTTTGCGTCGAGTACACCGCGGCTCGGCCGATTCCCGGGCTGTACGGCTATATGCAGCTGCAACGCCTCGACGGCACGGTGATCTACGAGGGCGACAGCACCGACGCCGGCGTCAATCCGTTCGACCGATTGCCGGCGGGATCCGGCACCGCTTGCATCAGAATTCCGGAACGGATTCTGGGCGCCGGCACCTATCAGCTGCACCTGAGCTTTGCTTCGGGCTCCGATCCCGCCGGGCCGGTGGTCGATAATCCGGGGGTCGTCGGCGAGTTCCGGCTCGACGACACCAGCACCCGGCGCGGCAATCGCCGCAACGGCTATCTGTCGATGAAGCTGCCCTGGCAGGTGAGTGCGGAGCGCCCATGAGTCTTGCCAACAGCAGCATCCTGCTCACCGGCGGCACCGGTTCGTTCGGCTCCGCCTTCGTGGCGATGACGCTCGCGCGCTTCAATCCGCGGCGCGTCGTCGTCTATTCGCGCGACGAGATGAAGCAGTGGGAGATGGCC
>JASHXZ010000501.1 GCA_030043285.1 Xanthobacteraceae bacterium
AGAGCCCGTTCTCCACGGTGGCGTCCTCGCGGATGCGGCTGATAAAGGTCGCGTCCTCGCCGGCCGCCTCGTAGGGCGTGACGTAACCACCCGTCTCGCGTGAATCGATCACCAGGCAGCCGGGCGCAACGCGCAAAATCTCGCGCGCCTCGTCGGCGCTGATCGGCTCCTCGAACTCGACATTGACCGCCTCGGAATGGCTGATGAATACCGGCACCCGCACGCAGGTGGCGATGAGCTTGATTTTCGGGTCGAGAATTTTCTTGGTCTCGACCACCATCTTCCACTCTTCCTTGGTGCTGCCGTCTTCCATGAACACGTCGCACTGCGGGATGACGTTGAACGCGATGCGCTTGGGAAACTTTTTCGCTTCGACCTCGTCGAGCGTGAACACGGCCTTGCTCTGCGAGAACAGCTCGTCCATCGCCTCCTTGCCGGAGCCCGATACCGATTGGTAGGTGTCGACGACGACGCGCTTGATCCTGGCGTGATCGTGCAGCGGCTTGAGCGCGAGGACGAGCTGGGCGGTCGAGCAGTTCGGATTGGCGATGATGCCGCGCTTGCGGAAGCCGTCGATGGCCTCGGCATTGACCTCCGGCACGATCAGCGGCACGTCGGAATCGTAGCGCCAGCACGACGAATTATCGATCACCACGGCACCGACAGCGGCGATCTTCGGCGACCATTGCTTGGAGACGGCGGCACCCGCCGACATCAGGCAGATGTCGGTGCCGGCAAAGTCGTGGTGCTCGAGCGCTTTGACCTTCAGCGTGCGCTCGCCATAGGAGACTTCGATGCCCTGGCTCCGGCGCGAAGCGAGCGCCACCACCTCATCGGCCGGGAACGAGCGCTCGGCCAGAATGCCGAGCATCTCGCGGCCCACATTGCCGGTCGCGCCGACCACCGCGACGCTGTAACCCATGGTCAAATCTCCATCGCAATTGGCCGGCGGCGCACCGCAGCGCCACCCGCGCGGGGCCGCTTCTAGGCGAGAAACGCGTCAGGCACAACGTCGCCGAAACCTTTGCCTGGACGGCTTGATTTTCGCCTGATGGCCGTTATCCGGGCGACACCCTGCACCCGCTGGCTATATGGGCGCTCCGGCGCCGCTTACCACCGCGGCAGCCGACTTTGCGCCTGCCGCAGACACGCGGGCCGCGGCGGCTCAGGCGCCGTAATTCTTCGCCAGGTAATCGACGATCGCTTTGGCATCGGCATCGTCGATCGGCGCACCCATGGCCTTGATCATCTTGGTGACCTCGCCATTCCAGCCGGCGGCGTTGAGGAACGGCGAGTTCATCGGGATGTAGTCGAGGCTGTGGCAGGTGCTGCAGTTGGTTTGCACCTTGTCGAGCCCGGGCCCCGGCTTGAGCGTGATCGTGCTCTCCTGGGCGGCCGCGGCGGACAGGCCGGCCGCAAGACTAACGATCAATGTCAAAGCAAAAACGCGCATAAAAATCCTCCCTCAGCCGGCGACGAGCGTGATGTTCTGCATCACGTTGTTGTGGTAGCCGGCCGGATTCCAGATCAGCGTCGCGACCTGAGACTGGCCGATGGCGTTGGTGGCGTTGGCCATGACGGTGTTGTTGCCGCGTTTGGCGTTGAGCTCGAAACTCCACGGCCGGAACGCGTAGCGGCCGAGATCGTCGCCGAGCGTCGCCGACGACCAGGTCTTGCCGCTATCGGTCGAGACTTCGACGCTGCGGATGCCGTAGCCGGCATCCCAGGCGAGACCGCCGACCGTGACCTTGCCGGGCTTCACCTTGGCGCCGTCGGGGTGGCTCGTGATCAGCGAGTTGATCACCATCTCGGTGATCGGCGTCGACGTGGCGTTTTCCTGCGAGGCGAAGCGCGCCACCACGGGAAATTTGCCGACCGGAATCCGATAGGCCGGATTCATCCAGAAGCCGCCCTGCGGCTTGGTCAGAGCAGTGACCGAGATCAAATGCTTCATCCAATAGGTGCCGGTCCAGCCGGGGACGATGAGGCGCGCCGGGAAGCCGTTGAAGTGCGGCAGCGCCGCGCCATTCATCTCGTAGGCGATCAGGGTCGATTCATCGATCGCCTTCCACACCGGCAGGCTCTTGATGAAATCCGGCGTGGCGTCGAGCACCGGCCCGTCGGCGCCGTTGAAGGCGATCTCGATCGCTTCTTTCTTCAGCCCGACCTTGTCGAGCACGTCCTTGAGCCGCGCGCCCTTCCAGCGCGCGCAGCCCATCGCGCCATAACCCCATTCGACGCCGGCGACGTGCGGATTCGACAGGCCGCGCCGGTTGCCCGAGCATTGGTTGACGGCAACGATTTCGTAGGCCGGCATCGCCTTGAGATCGTCGAGCGTGAGCGTGGCCTGGCCGTTGGCGCCGTCACCGCCGACGTCGATCTGGTAGGTCTTCGCATCCACCTGCGGGATGTTGGAGAGGTGATAGCGGACAAAGAACTCGTCGTTCGGCGTGATCGGCGTGCGGAAATAATCCAACGGCGCCTCGTAATTCGGCGCCCGGTAGGCGAGCTTGATCAGCGGCTTCTTGCCCGGCAGCGCCTCCATGCGGGCGACGCTGGCGACCCCGGCCGGCACGCCGGGCGACAGCGGCACTCTGGAAACATCAAATTGAAGCACGATTTGCTGGGCGGCTTTGGCTGCAAAACCACCGCCGGCCAACGCCGCGCCAGCACCGGCCGCGCTCAATAATGTCCGTCGCGTGAACATTGCGATCCTCCCTATGGGCGTCCTCGTGGGCGCGTGTTTTTTCGGCGCCTCGACTTGCAATCTTTATAGACGGCACCGTTAGAGAGAAAAATGTGGCATAAAGTACTATGTTCGTAGAATGCTGTTTCTAACCGCGTTGGCATAACCGCGTCGCGCGGCCCTGTCGCGCCGGGGCAAATCGCGCTACAGTGGGGCTGAGGGAAAGCGAGGCCCCATGCGAAAACGTCCCGCTATTGCTGCAATCGTTGCCCTTGCTGCGGTGCATATTGGCGCCGCCAATGCGGCCGTGAAGCACCACCCGCGAATCGAGCGCTCCGTGGCCGGCACGGTCATCCAACCGACCCGCACCATCATTCATCACCCGGATGGCACCACGACCATCTACGTGACGCCGCGCCGCTCGTACCTCGACACCGGGACGGAGGTGTCGGTCGGCGACCGCCATTTCCTGGATTACGCATTTCCGCCAAACGGCGATCCGGGCCGTATCGGCAATTGGTTCTACGGCTTCGACCTGACCGGCAGCAATGGCATGCCGCTGCCGCGGGGATCATACATACCCGGCCTCAATCCGGACGTGCCGTTCTGAGCTAAGACGAAGCCAGAGTAGTCCACCTCATCGTCATTGCGAGGAGCGAAGCGACGAAGCAATCCAGTACGGCGGCGCCGCACTGGATTGCTTCGCTTCGCTCGCAATGACGAGTCGAGTGTTCTTACCTAAAGCTCTTAGCAGCGCGTCAGGCCGCGAGCTTTTCCATCTCACCGACGATCGCGGCGCCCATTTCGGCGGTCGAGACGATGGTGACGCCTTCCGATTTGATGTCGGCGGTGCGCAAGCCCCTGGCGAGCGTTGCGGCGATCGCGGCCTCCAGCATCTCGGCTTGTTTGTTCATGGCGAACGAGTAGCGCATCGCCATGGCGAACGAGGCCAGCATGGCGATCGGATTGGCCATGCCCTTGCCGGCGATGTCGGGCGCCGAGCCGTGCACCGGCTCGTACATCGCCTTGCGCCGCCTGGTCTTGGCATCGACTTCGCCGAGCGAGGCCGACGGCAGCATGCCGAGCGAACCGGTCAGCATCGCCGCCACATCCGACAGCATGTCGCCGAACAGATTGTCGGTGACGATGACGTCGAACTGTTTCGGCCAGCGCACCAGCTGCATGCCGCCGGCATCCGCCAGCATGTGCTCGAGCTGCACGTTGGCAAATTCGCGCGCGTGCACCTGCTCGACCACCTCGTGCCAGAGCACGCCGGTCTTCATCACGTTGCGCTTTTCCATCGAGGTGAGCTTGTTGCGGCGCGCCCGCGCCAGCTCGAAGCCGACGCGGGCGATGCGCTCGATCTCG